>JAKOTC010000260.1 GCA_029776465.1 Bacillota bacterium | reverse complement strand
CATCAACAGAGTAAAAATTCAGTCTTATGAAGAAGCTAAATCACTTATTGACGATTATATCTATTTCTATAACCACCAGCGCATTCAGACTAAAACCAAACTGACACCGCTGGAATTGCGATGCCAGTTTATTGCTTGACTCTTCCACCCTACATTAGGGGAGCTTTTTGTTAATGTCCACTAATCTTGGGGCGGTTCACACATGGTTGAGGGATTTTCAGTTGGTGCCGCTGACCGGGGTCGAACCGGTACGATATTGCTACCGAGGGATTTTAAGTCCCTTGCGTCTACCAATTCCGCCACAGCGGCGTATAATATATAATAACGTATGACATTTGTTTTGTCAATGGGTTTTGCAGTCATTTCAATCCGGATAACGGAAATTTTTCGTTGCCGCTCTTTTCGCATTTTGATTTTTGTCTTTTCCATAAATATCAAGTGGTGATTGCCAAACATCCAAAAATACAGTATAATAAGCTTATTCTAAGTTCGATTTAAAAGTAAAAAATGAACTATAAACAACAAGAAGGGTTTATAATTTGATTTATTTAGACAACGCTGCAACTACGCCTCTTTGTGAGGCTGCATTGGAAGCTTATATCAGGGTGAACCGGGAGTGCTGGGGCAATCCCTCCTCTCTGCACAGTTATGGATTGAGGGCAAAGGCAGAACTGGACAAGGCCCGCAAAACCCTGGCAAGGCTGATTGGTGCAAATGAAAATGAATTTTATTTTACCTCCGGAGGCAGTGAATCCGATTCCATGGCACTGCTTGGAACCGCCGGACGATTTAAAAAGGGCAGAATACTGGTTAGCGAGCTGGAGCATCCCGCCGTGGCTCAGCCTTTGAAACAGCTGGCGGAAGCGGGCTTTGAGGTGCTTACCCTTCCGTGGGGGGGATCGCCGGAAGCGTTTTTGGACGGGGTGCGGGCAGCTGCCAACTCCGACACCATATTGGCCAGTTTTATGCTGGTGCACAATGAAACCGGTCTGCTTCTGCCCGTGGAAGAGGCGGCCCGTATTGTCAAAAAAGCCAGCGCTCGGGCAGTTGTACACTGTGATGCCGCCCAGGCCTTTTGTAAAATCGAATTGAATGTAAACAAGCTGGGGGTTGACCTGCTCAGTGTATCCTCTCATAAAATCCATGGGCCCGTTGGCATCGGCGGTTTGTTTGTGAAAAACGGGGTGCGACTGAAGGCCATGATTTTAGGGGGCGGACAGGAGAACGGCCTTCGGTCGGGAACCGAGGCGGTCGCTCTCGCTTCCGGGTTTGCGGCTGCGGCCGAGGACTGGAAAGCCCACAAGGAAGAAAGAACCGCCGAGGCCCAAAATTTTGCACGGCTTCTATCCGAGAATCTCTCCGGAACGGGTATTCATCTGAATTTATCCCAATACTACCGGTCCCCCTTTATCCTCAGCATATCGGTGCCCCCCATTCCCTCCGAGGTGCTGCTGCGAATTCTGGAGGGCGAGGGAATCCTGGTTTCTGCGGGATCGGCCTGCTCCAAAAATAAAAAGGAAAAAACATTAACCTCGCTTTTGCCAAAGGCGGATGCGGAATCGGTCATCCGGGTCAGTCTGGGTAGGGAAAACAGGGCCGAAGAGGCGGTCGTTCTGGCCGAAGCTTTGAAAAAAGCTTCTTCCGGTTTTGGCCGTTATTTCGCAAACGTAAATAAAAAATAACAGGAAAAGGAAAACAATATGCAAATTCTGCTTTTAAAACTGGGTGAAACCATTTTAAAGGGAAACAACCGTCCCTTCTTTGAACAACAGCTTCGCAACAACCTGAAAAGAAAACTGAAACAGCTGGGCAAATACACCGTGGAATATGCCCAGTCCACCTTTTATGTCCGCCCTCAGGAGGGTGCGGATCTTGACGCTGCCGAAGCGGTGGCCTTGAAGCTTTTCGGCGTGGTTTCGGTAGTGCGGGCTTATGAATGTGAAAAGGATTTCGAGGCCATTGCCAAGCTGACGGTGGAACGGGCCGGGGAGCAGCTGGAAACGGCAAGAACTTTCCGTGTGACCGCCCGCCGCGCGGATAAGCGGTTCCCCATGACCTCCCCCCAGCTGTCTGCCGAGCTGGGTCATCGGATTTTAAAAGCCTTCCCGCATTTGAAAGTGGATCTGGACCATCCGGATGTCACCGTGGTGGTGGAGATTCGGGATTACCAGGCCTATATCCATTGGGGCGGAAAGAAGGGCGCGGGAGGTTTGCCGGTGGGAAGCTCGGGCAGGGCGCTGACCCTGATTTCGGGGGGCTTGGACAGCCCGGTAGCTTCCTACATGATGGCCAAGCGGGGCCTTGCCTTGAACGCCATCCATTTTGTCAGCCCTCCTTACACCGGGCCGCAAGCCCTGCAAAAGGTGGAGGATCTGCTGGGGAAGATATCGGCTTATGCGGGAAATATTCATTTTTATATCATTCCCTTTACCGAGGCTCAGGAGGCTATTCGGGCCCATTGCCCAGAGGAGCTGTTTACCATCATCATGCGCAGGCTGATGATGCGGGTATCCAACAAGGTTGCGGCCAACACCGGCTGCACCGCTCTGATTACCGGAGAAAGCCTGGGGCAGGTGGCCAGCCAGACCAGCGGGGCATTAATCTGCACCGACCGGGTGGCGGAGTTCCCGGTTTTCCGTCCCCTGATTGGCATGGACAAGGACGAAATTGTCAGCATTGCCCACCGCATTGACACCTATGATATTTCGATTCTGCCCTATGAGGATTGCTGCACGGTTTTCACGCCTCGTCATCCGAAAACCAATCCCAGCCTGGCGGAGGTGGAGGAAGCCGAAAAGGCGCTGGATGTGGAGCGGCTGGTTGCGGATGCCGTAGAACACGCTGAAAAGAAGGTTATTTCCTATTCGGTATAAAAGATCATAAGGGAAGGTGAATTCCGGTGAAAAATAGGAGCATACGAGATGGCCTGACCATGCTTGGCATCATGCTGATACTGAGCGGCTTTATCGTGCTGCTGGTTTCTTACGGGGACATTTTCTCTGCCTTTGTACCTGCTTCACTGATTAAAAATTCAAGCGAACCGCTTTCTTCGGAGACGATATCTGACAGCGGCCTGACGATGGACAATCCTTTAGAGAGCTGGCCTGAAGAATCTTTCAGTCCCTCCAGCCAGACCGCCCACCAAAGTTCGGCGCTGATTTCCTCTGCCCTATCTTCGAATGGGGCGGTTTCTTCACAACCTTCTTCGATTGCATCCTCACAAAAATCATCCCAAGTCTCTT
>JAKOTC010000259.1 GCA_029776465.1 Bacillota bacterium | reverse complement strand
TGTTCTTTGGGGAGACGGCCACCGAAATATTTTTCGATCATGGCAGCGGTGCGGGAGACCAGATTGCCCAGGTCATTGGCCAAATCGGTATTGATACGGCTGAGCACTCGGGCGCTGGAGAAATTGGCGTCCTGTGCGCCCGGCATTTCCCGAAGAACGGCATACCGGAAGGCATCCGTACCATACCGTTCGGTTAAAACAAAAGGATCCACCACATTGCCCTTGGACTTGCTCATTTTGTCCCCGTTAAAGTTAAACCAGCCATGGCCGTAAATCATTTTGGGGAGGGGCAGTTCCAGCGCCATTAAAATGGCGGGCCAGATGATGGCGTGGAAACGGAAGATCTCCTTGGCCATCATGTGCAGGTCGGCCGGCCAATATTTCTCAAACAGGGCGGTGTCCTCCGAGCCGTATCCCAGCGCGGAGATATAGTTGGTCAGGGCGTCGATCCAGACATAAACCACATGCCCCGGAGCAAAATCAACCGGAACACCCCATTTAAAACTGGTTCTTGAGACACAGAGATCATCCAGCCCCGGCTTGAGGAAATTGCTGATCATCTCATTCTGACGGCTTTTCGGAGCGCAGAGATCGGGATGTTCCTCATACAGCTTTAACAATTTATCGGTATAGTTGGAAAGCCGGAAGAAATAGGCCTCTTCTTCTGCCACGATACAGTCACGGCCGCAATCGGGGCATTTCCCGTCCTTGGCCTGGGTTTTGGTCCAGAAGGATTCACAGGGAGTGCAATACAACCCGGAATAGTGGCCCTTATAGATCTCGCCCTTGTCATACAGGGTTTTAAAAACAGTTTGAACGGTTTTGATGTGAGCTTTATCGGAAGTACGGATAAATCGGTTGTTCGAAATGTTCAAGGTCTTCCAAAGGTTCTGAAACTGGTCGCAGATATCATCCACAAACTTTTGGGGGGTGACACCCTTTTCCTTCGCCTTTTCCTCGATCTTCATACCGTGTTCATCCATGCCGGTCAGGAACATCACATCATATCCCTGCATTCGCTTGAAGCGTGCCATTGCGTCTGCAGCCAGCGTTGTGCAGCTGTGACCGATATGGGGCGCGCCGGACGAATAATAGATGGGAGTGGTGACATAATAGGTTTTTTTCATATAACCATACCTTTCCGGTTTGTTGGCCTTGCCGGCCTGATAAGCTATATTATATCCCAAGATTATGCTTTCTGTCAATTTACCGGCAATCGTATGCATGTCCACCGGCCGCCTAAAAAAAGAGGGCGAGAGAGATAAATTCTGGTAATTATGCCTATGAGGGGCGATATGGTAAATATTTTAACCCGGATTATACATTGTGTTATAGGCGGATTGTCGGAAATACTTGACCTTTTTATTAAAAAAGTTTAAAATAATATCTGTTATATTTATTAAAAAAGCAACAAACTGTTTATGAACTTTAGACTTCGGGGAGGATAACCCTCATGATAAAAATTGCTCCTTCCATTTTGGCCAGCGATTTTGCAAAGCTGGGTGAAGAGGCAGCTAAAATGCAGGCTGCCGGCGCGGATATGCTGCACATCGATGTCATGGACGGCCATTTTGTGCCCAACATTACTCTGGGTGCGCCTGTCGTAAAATCTCTGCGCAAGCATACCGGTATGCCCTTTGATATTCATTTGATGATTAGCGACCCCGAAAAATATATTCCTGACTTTTATGCAGCCGGCGCCAGTTCAATCACCTTCCATTTGGAAGCGGTTGAAGAGCCGGCAAAAATTATTCGTCAGATTAAGTCGCTGGGCTTGCCTGCGGCCGTATCCATTAAGCCCAAAACGCCGGCAGAGGCGGTTTTTCCCTATCTGGATGAGGTGTTTATGGTTTTGGTTATGACGGTTGAGCCCGGATTCGGCGGTCAAAGCTTTATGCGGGATATGCTGCCCAAAATAGAAAAAATCCGCACCGAATTGAACCGGCGCGGATTGGATTCATATATTCAGGTGGACGGGGGAATCGATGCCGTCACGGCCAAAGAGGTGGTCAAGGCGGGGGCGGATGTTCTGGTGGCCGGCTCTTATCTTTTCGGTTGCCCTGACCCCAAAACAGCCATCGCAGATATGAAAGCGCTTGGAAGCGTTTAAATTATTTTGCTCCGGCTCTCAGCATGGATTCTGTCAGGCTTCTGCAGCTGATCAGCAGCGGATAGTATTCATCCAAACGGGAAAGAAACTGGGGGTCCTCACCCAGGTCATCGGCAAATTCCTTCAGGATATTCCGAAGCTTTTGGGTTTGAGTTGAGATGGATAAGAACACTGCTATGTATTGATTATCCACTAAGTAAAGTGCGGCGGACAGCGTCATTTGATCCACCAGATGCCCCACCTTTTCAAGGCAGGAGTACAATTCTTCACTTCCGGCAAAGCGAAAGGCCGTCAGACTTTTTTTCGGGTCTTCCTCGGCAGGCAGATCCCGGTCGGCTGCCTCAAAAATGATTTCACAGCCGCCTTCCATCGGATAGACCTCGATGGTTAGCCTTTTTCCCTGCCTGTTAAAATCATGTTCCTCCCTTGCCTTTTGCAACAGGTCGGAAATGATTTCTCTAGTTTTTTCGTTTTTATAATCAAACTTCGCAAAAGTGATGTCTAATTCCTCCATATCGTCAGGCTGCAAAACGACAACCAGTCTGCTGGCACTGTCCTTTCGCATCAACATGTTCATCATCCTTTCATAGACCGCATCTATATTCTTTTAACTATGATATACCCCCCTGCTTTGAGTTTCAAGAGGAGGTTTTTGGAATGCAAGATTATTCCCGCTTCGGATTAACGCTAAAACAGCATAAGAGTGGGATTTTATCGAGCCCTATTCAGATATATGGCAATCCCTGCCCCCTGCGCATTCCGGTGGATTTGGGGTCAAAAATACTCGTAGAATCTGGCAGTAAAGTAGAACGTTACCAACAGCTGTCCTCCCCCGGTCCTTCCGGAGGGGCTCCGGTTTTAGCGCCCATTTCAGGAACCGTTCAAGGGGTGTTTCCTTTTGACCACCCTTTTTACGGTGAAATTAATATCATTTATCTCACGCCGGATGAAAGTTCGTCCATCATAACCCGATCGAGAAAACGGATCACGCCCCGCACCCGGGAGCTGATATCCGCCATTCGTCAGGCCGGAATCGTGGACGGGCTGGACCGGGTTCCCCTTGCGGACAAATTGGAGAGGTTCAAAGAGCGGAAAATTCAGGTTCTCGCCGTGAACGCAATAGAGGACGAGCCCTATGTCTGCTCCTCCGGGGCGCTCATACTGCAGAATCTGGATGATATTGTGGAGGGCCTGCAGCTGGCCGCCCAATTCATAGGGATTCCAAAGCAAGAGATTTATACGTATCGCAGTAAAAGCTATGATGTGTTAAAATCTCGGCTTTCAAAAACTCCGGAGATTCATTATCTCACCGGAAAATATCCGGTGGAAAAACGGTTTGTGGCCGACCATCCGGAAATGGGATTTATCAGTGCACAGGCCTGTTTAGACTTGCTGGCGGCAATGGATGCCGGAATTCCGCAAACCATGCAGATGCTGACAGTGGCAGGCGACTGTGTCACCAATCCGGGGAACATCTGGGTGCCCGTGGGGATGTCCGCGGCGGATATTTTAAACTTCTGCGGATTGAAGGATGAGCCGGATGTTTATGTATTGGGAGGGTCGATGACAGGCTATGCCTTTGAGGATCTTTCCACCCCTGTGGGGATTGGAATTCCGGCTTTGCTGGCTTTGAAGGTCCCGCCGGCTCCCGACATTACAAACTGCTGTGGCTGCGGCGACTGTGTGAGATGCTGTCCCCGTCGATTGATGCCGGTTTATATTGCTCGCTTTGCCCGCCACGGAAAATTTGAGGAATGTGCGTCCTTTGGCGCCGAGCGCTGTATTGAGTGCGGTTGCTGCAGTTATGTTTGCCGCGGGCGAATTAATCCCGCTGCCTTCACAGCCCTTGCGAAAAAAGAGATTTTATCCGGAATGCTTCCGGAGAAAGGGGATCATAATGCAGCTGATTAAAACCCCCGCGCCCTTCCTAAGCAGCGGACGGTCGGTTCGCAGTTCCATGCTGGACATGCTGCTCTGCTTTGCTGCTTTGCTGGTTTGGGCATGGTTTCTATATGGGCCGAGATCTCTTTTGGTGGCGGCAGTATCTGTTTTTTCCTGCGTGACCGCAGAATATCTTGCTTCCCGGCTTGCCCACCTTCCCCATTCACTCAGTGATTTTTCCGCAATTGTCAGCGGGCTGGTGATTGCCTTGCTCTGCCCCGTCACCGTTCCCCTCTGGATTGTTTGTGTAATGGGCGGCGTGGCAATGCTGCTGGCAAAAACCGTGTTTGGCGGGCTTGGACACAACCCGTTTAACCCTTCTGCGGCGGCGCTTGCATTTGCCACCGTAGCCTGGCCCGGATACATGTTAAAGTTTCCCCTTCCCTTTCAGAAAATCAGTTTGTTTAATCCCCTCGCCAATACAAGCCTAAAAATCGGTCAGTCTATTTTGTCCACCATAAAGCTGGGCGGAAAACCCAGTTACAGGATATCGGAGATTTTATTCGGAACGGTTCCGGAAGCCATGGGTGTTTCGGCCCTTCTTGTGATTTTGGCCTGCTTTATTTATCTGGTGGTTCGCAAGACCATCGAATGGCGCATCACCTTCTCCTATTTAGGCACCGTTGCGGTTTTATCGGCTCTTTTTCCGCGGGTCGGAGATCCTTTGTATGGGGCGTTTTATGAACTTGCGGCCGGTTATCTGGTTTTTGCCGCGGTTTTTATGATGAACGATCCCTCAACAGCCCCGAAATCCAATATGGCGAGATTTTTATATGGCGTTATCGGCGGAATATTGACGGTTTATTTCAGATATTCCGGGACATATGCCGAGGGCATCTGTTTTGCCCTCCTGATTGTCAACGCCCTTGGCCCGACACTTGATCGGTTGACCCTGATTATAGAGCGAAGGAGGGTCTTACATGAAAAATCCGAAAAGCCAAAACAGCACCGGATCTATTTCCGGAAAGCATAAACACGCGGCTCTGCGCAAACGACTGAGGCAGAACTTCCGCAGGCTTACCGAATCCCACCGTTCCTGGAAAGAAGACGCTGTGCGCAGGGGGCATATAAGAAGCTACAACCCTCGCATTGACGACATCGACCGCACCTTTCAGATTCGAAGCAATTCATCCGCCAAAGATGTTTTTATAGACGGCGTTTTTTATAAAAACCCTGTTTTGGTGCATGCGCTGGGAGTGGCGCCCATCGTTGGTGCCGGAACCAGCCTTAAAAACGGAATTGCTTTATCCATTCTGACTTTTCTCTTATTGTTCCCGGTTAATGTTTTAGCCAGCATCTTGGGGCGAAACTTCAAACCGCCCCAAAGGCTCTCTCTTTATGTCATCCTGGCTGCGGTTTTACTGATCCCTGTCTCCAGGTACCTGCAGTATTACTATCCGAATATTGTGAATTCCTTAGGAATATTTCTGCCGCTGGTCAGTGTCAGCTCGCTGATCTCGGTTCGCGCCGAAGTGTTTGCGATCCGCAATTCTGTTTCCAGAACCATCGTGGATTCCTTTGCAACGGGGCTTGGCTTTGCCCTGGTTATCTGTCTGGTTTCGGCGATTCGCGAACTGCTTGCCACCGGAGCCATTAACGGAGTTGTATTTCTCAACCAGTTTTCATTCACACCGGCTACGATGTCCTTCACGGGATTCATGCTGCTGGGACTTATCGCGGCAGGGGGACGTAAGCTTCGCCAGTACGCGATCGCCAAAAAAGTTGAAACCGAAGGGAAAGGGGTCGGCGAAAGATGAATTTCTTTTCCCAATATTTAATGCTGGCAATATCCACGGTGGTGGCGGAAAACCTTCTTTTCTCCCGGGGATTGGGCAGCGACGAAATTATTCGTGTCATTGCAAAGCCCAAGGAATTTATGCTTTTTGGCGGGCTGCTCACCTTTTTCACCACCACCTCTTCCATTATGGGCTGGCTGATGGACGTTGTGCTCGGAAGGTTTAATATTTCTCCCATGTTAATCTCTCAAACCCTTCGTTCAATGATTTATTTGCTGGTGCTTTGCGGCCTGTATTATCTGTCCGTCCGTTTACTCAGCAAATATGCCAAGGACTTCTACGATTACATTTCCCGTGCGCTGCCCATCGCTGTTTTCAATACAGCGGTGTTGGGGGCTCCGTTGCTGTTTGCAAAGCTTCGTGTTCAGATGCTCGGTCAGGCCTACGCCGATAATTTTGCGGGAGCAATTATTTTCGGTCTGTGCGTGGGGATCGGATTCCTTTTTGCCGCATCTTTGGTTCTGGAAGGTATCCGCCAAATCGATTCCATGGATTTGCCCGATGCTTTCCGGGGGCTTCCGGCCCGATTTATCTATATCGGATTCCTGGCTCTGGCGTTTTCTGGAATGGCAGGCCATCAATCTGTCATATAATAATATCAGACTGTAAAAGCTGCATATTGCCTGCAGCTTTTGAATAAAGCTCGAAAGGCTTGATGAGAATGAAAGTGATCCGTTCAAAAAGCATTTATACCAAAAGGCGCAGCAAACTAAAAGTAGTGGTCTTTTTCATGCTCTCTGCCCTTTGCCTGATTGGAGCGGGATGGTTTATTGCCGGCCCCATGATGGACATGCTGGCGGAGGCCGCACAAAGCAATCCCGCACAAAGCAGTTCGGCAGACAGCCCTGCTTCCTCCGAAGGGTCAAGCAAAGCCGAAAGCAATGCCTCCTCAAATCCGACTACATCCTCTCCAACCGTCTCCGGCAGCTGGGTGAAGGCAGGTGCCGTTGTGACCATGTCGGTGGAACAGCTGAAGAATCCCCAAGGGTTTTCGAGTTATCTCAATTCGCTGCAGACTAAGCTCGGCAACGTTCCCGGCGCTTTAATTGTGGATATCAAGGCCGCAGGAGGGATGCTGGCCTACACGACGGCTTATCCGGGAGCCGAGTCTGTATCCGCCCCGGATCTCTCATTGGCCCAATTGGCGGAGAATGTTAAATCCATTCAGACAGCCGGCGTTAAACTGATCGCCCGAGTCCATTGCTTCGATGACTCAATGGCCGGGAAATTTGTGGAGGGCGCCAAAGTCAGCCTGGTGGGCAATCAGGGTTATACCTGGCTGGATGACAGTCAGGCCAATGGG
>JAKOTC010000258.1 GCA_029776465.1 Bacillota bacterium | reverse complement strand
CCGCAAGTGCAGGCAGGATATTTTAAAGATGTGCTATGAAAAGAAAACCGCCTTTATCGGAGGCGCTTTTTCCGCCATCGACACCCTCTCCGTTTTATACAACGGGTTCTTTCAATATCGGGACGGCTGGGAAAACCGGGACATGTTCCTGCTGAGCAAGGGACATGCCGCCGTGGCCCTCTACGCCGTTCTGGCCAATAAGGGATTTTTCCCCCGGGAACGGCTGGAGGAGTTCTGCGGATGTGACAGCAAGGTGGGAGTCCACCTGAAAAAGGGCTCCCTGCCGGGCGTGGAAACCTCCTCGGGCTCCCTGGGGCATGGGCTGGGCCTGGCCTGCGGGATCGCCTGCGCCGACAAAACCGGCGGCAGCCCCGCCCGGACCTTTGTCCTGATGGGGGACGGGGAATGCAACGAGGGCTCCGTCTGGGAAGCCGCCATGTTCGCCTCCCGCCAGGGGCTGGACAATCTGGTGGCCATTGTGGACCGCAACCGGCTTCAGTCTTACGGCCATGACGACAAGGTTTTAAACATGGGGGATCTGGCCGCCAAATTCGCCGCCTTTGGCTTTCATGCCATCGATGTGGACGGGCATGATTACGCCGCTCTCCACAGGGCCTTTGCCGAGGCGGAGGCCTGCAAAGGAAAGCCCACCGCCATCATTGCCAACACCGTCAAGGGCAAAGGGGTCTCCTTTATGGAGGACCGGGTGGAATGGCATTACAAATGGCCGGACGACCAGCAGTATATCAAAGCACAGGAGGAACTGAAATAATGCGTACGGCTTTTATCAAAGAACTGACCCAGGTGGCGCGGGAGGACGACAGAATCTGCCTCCTGATGGCCGAGGTGGGATTTTCGGTGGTGGAAGGCTTTGAGGCCGAGTTCCCCGGACGGTTTTACAACACCGGCATCGCCGAACAGGACCTGGTGAATATCGCCTGCGGCATGGCGCTGAGAGGAAAAAAGCCGGTGGCCTATTCCATGGCCCCCTTCCTTCCCTCCCGGGCTTTCGAACAGATTAAAATCAATGTCTGCTATCAGAACCTGCCGGTGGTTTTGGTGGGCGTCGGCACCGGAATGTCCTATTCCAACATGGGCGCCACCCATCACGCCCCCGAGGATCTGGCCATTATGTCCTCCCTTCCCAACATGACCGTGCTCTGCCCCTGCGACCCCGTGGAGACCCGTCACGCGGTCCGGAAAGCTTTCGAGCTGAACGCTCCCTGCTATATCGCCATCGGAAAAACCAATGACCCCACCCTGCATCAGGGGGAGATTGATTTTAAAATCGGAAAGGCCATTAAAATGACCGAGGGCAGCGATGTGGCCATCCTTTCCACCGGCGGCATTACACAGTCAGCCCTCCTTGCAAGAGAGAGGCTCCTGCAAAAAGGGCTGAGCGTTAAAATATTCAGCATGCACACCGTCAAGCCCCTGGACGGGGAGGCCATCGCCGAGGCCTTCCGGTGCGGCGCGGTCTTCACCCTGGAGGAGCACAATGCCGCCAGCGGGCTGGGCAACGCGGTGGCGGGCTTCGCGCTGGAAGCCGGACTGACCGCCAAGCACTTCAAGCGGCTCTCCATCCCCGACTGCTTTACCGAGACGGTGGGCGGACGGGATTATCAGCAGCGGGTGTACGGCATTGACGGCGAAGGGGTTTATAAAACAATCGCCAAAACCATTGGATTGGAATGATTAAACCCTGGTTTTCCACCAATCAACGGTCTTTTGCAATCCCTCTTCCATCTTTGTTTGTGGAATAAATTTCAGGATTTGGTTCAGCTTTTGAGTATTGGCCGTCATAAAGCCGGGCTTGGAAGGATGGGGGTCAAATCGAACCAGTTCCTCCCGTCCCGTCAGCCTTCCGATGGTGTTGAATACCTCCCTCATCACCACCGGTCTGCCCGAAGCAATATTAAATACTCCCTGTTCCGGGGTTTCATAAAGGGCGACAAGGGCGCGGGCGGCATCCTCAATATAGAGATAATCCCAAACATTATCGGGAGCCTTGCAAACAAATTCTTTACCAGACAAAAGGCTTTGAATGCAAAGCGGAATGGCGCTGGACAGCTTTACCTCACCCGGCCCGTAGACCGTAAATATCCGGGCGTGGCGATAGGATAAACCAAGCTGTGCTGTTAGCCGATTGGCCATGATGTAAAAAGCGGCCTTGCTGGAACCATAGAGGCAGGCCGGGCGTGAGATATCCGACTCTTCCGAGAGCATCCCCTGACCGGGGGTGTATTCCGAGCAGCTTCCGGCGAAAACCATCCGGCTTCCCCCGTTTTCGGCGAAAGCTTTGAGAAGATCGAGGCTTTTAGAGAGCCAGAGCAGGTTGTTTTCCGAGGTGCGGAAGGTTCCGGCGGACACCTCCCAGGACAGATGGATCAGCCCTTCCAGTTTTATCTGCTGCAACAGCCCTTGGATTTGGGCGGTATCCAGCAGATTTACCGAGTGGGTCACTGCACCCTCTATCAAAAAGGAAGGGGCACGAGAGGTCACGTGTACCTCGTATCCTCTGTTTACCAGCAAAGAGACAACCTGACGGCCGATAAAACCACTTGCCCCTGTGACCAAAACTTTCTGAGGAATAGAATTTTGCATAAAACCTCCAAACGATGTCCTTGAAAGGAAAAGTATGATGAAAGCGATTGTAATCGGGTGCGGCTTTGCCGGAGCGGTAACGGCCCGCCGGCTGGCGGAAAGCGGCTTCAACGTGGAGATACTGGAGCGGCGCGGTCAAATCGCCGGCAATATGTATGACGAAACGGATGAAAACGGGGTTTTGGTCCATCGATACGGGCCCCATATCTTTCATACCAATGACGATGCGGTTTGGCATTTTATCAGCAGATTCGGCCAATGGTACCCCTTTGAGCTGCGCACCTCGGCGCTGATCGAGGGAAAAATCGTGCCCATGCCCTTTAACTTCACCGCCATCGACCTTCTTTTCCAGCCGGATCAGGCCGAGAAGATCCGCCGGGCCCTGATTGAACGGTACGGCGAAGGGACCCATGTACCGGTGCTGGAGCTGATCAACGGGGAGGATGAAACCCTCAGACAGATGGCCCTCTTCTTTTACGAAAAGGACTATTTTCCCTACACCAGCAAGCAGTGGGGCCTCTCCCCCACCCAAATCGACCCCAGCGTGACCGCCCGGGTCCCCTTTCGGGCCAGCTATGAAGACCGGGTGTTTTTGGACAAATATCAGTTCATGCCCCGCGGGGGCTTTACCGCCCTTTTCAAAGACCTGCTGGACCATCCGAATATTCGGGTTCAGCTGGGCGTGGACGGATTGAAACGGATCTCCCTGGACACGGAAAACCGCAAGGTGCTGGCGGATGGGGAGATTTTTGAAGGCCCGGTGGTCTACACCGGCGCGGTGGACGAGCTTTTCGGATACCGGTTGGGGGTTCTGCCCTATCGCTCGCTGGAATTTGAGTATGCAACCGTTGAGCAGGAGACCTTCCAGCCCACTCTGGGGGTTTGTTACCCCGATTTCCAGTATCCCATCACCCGGATTGTGGAATACAAGCATCTGATGGAGCACAAGCCCGACACCGGCCGCACCACCATCGTCCGGGAATACCCCATGGCTTTCGACAAGGACGGGGCAAAGGGAAACATCCCCTACTACCCCATTGTGTCCGACGCCGCCAATGCCGCCTATCAACCCTACCGGGCGGAACTGAAGCAGTATCCCAATCTTTTCGCCGTGGGCCGGCTGGCGGAATACCAGTATTACTACATGGACAAAGTGATTGCCCGGGCGCTGGAAGCGGCCGCGGAGATCATCAAAGAATATAAATCATCATAACATGTTTTTCTTTCGTTTTCAATGAAAAAGAGGAGGCACCCGCCATGATTATCCGGGCAAAAAGAGAAGATTTAATTAAAACCAAAGAGCTGACTCCCCGCCGCCAGCAGAACAGCGATCTGAACCTTCAGGAGCTGAGAGCGTGCAAGACCCTTCTGGACTCGAAACCCCGCAGACTGGTATTCGAGCTGACCAACGCCTGCAATCTCAACTGCGTGATGTGCGGGCGGAACAGCGCGGAATTCAAGCCCACCATGTTTAAGCTGGAGTGGTTTGAGCTGTTCCGGGACATCTTCCCCGACATTGAGGAGATTACCCTGATGGGCTGGGGCGAGCCCACCATGCACCCCCAGTTTGAAAAGATGCTGGAGATTATGGACGAGGCCGGGCTGAGAAAATACTTCTGCACCAACGGGATGCTGCTGGACAAGCTGACCCCCGCAATTTTCAAGCACAAGGTGGATGTGTTCGCCATCAGCCTGGACGGGGCGGACCAGCAGACCAACGACCGGATCCGCCGGGGCGCCGACTTTAACAAGATCACAAGCTCCTTGCGCAATATCGTGAAAATCAAGAAGGAGCAGAATCTCTCCTACCCCTATATGAATTTTGTTTTCACCGCCATGAAGTCCAACTTCCGTCAGATCCCCGACCTGGTGCGGCTGACGGCGGATATCGGCCTGGAGGAGCTGAAGGTGGTCTACCTGACGGCCTTCAGCGAGGATATGCGGCAGGAAAGCCTCTATTACTGCATGGACGAGGTGCGGGAGGTCTTTGACGAGGCAGCCAGGCTGGCCGAACAGCTGGGGGTTCTGCTGAAGCTTCCCCACCTGAGCGGCGAGGACCCCGCCGGGGATAAGGTGCACAAGGACTGCTTCACCCCCTGGAGGGACTTCTTCCTGGGCTCGGACGGATATGTGCGCAGCTGTATGTCCACCCCCGACAAGCTCTTCCACATCAGCAAATACGCCACCTTTGAGGAGATGTGGAACAGCCCCGAGTATCAGGACATCCGGGCCCGGATCAACGATCCGGAAAAGATGCCCGCTCCCTGCAGCCGGTGCTATCAGTCCTCCAACGCCAACTGGAACCAAAAGTTCTCCTTTATCCAGATCGGCAACGTCTTTGCGCCTGATTGGGAAAAATAAAGAATCTATCATATACGGTGGAGCGGAAAGGATGAAAATCAATGAAGGTTGTTATTCTGGCGGGCGGTTTCGGCACCCGCATCAGCGAGGAATCCCATTTGAAACCCAAGCCGATGATTGAAATCGGCGAGCGCCCCATCCTCTGGCACATCATGAAGCTGTATTCCTATTACGGCTTTAACGAGTTTGTCATCTGCCTGGGATACAAGGGGTATTATATCAAGGAATATTTTGAGCACTATTTCCTTCACGAGTCGGATGTGACCTTCTCTTTTGACCACAGCCAGAAGAAATTCGTTTCCCACACCACGGTGGCCGAGCCCTGGACGGTCACCCTGGCCGACACCGGCATCAACACCATGACCGGCGGCCGTATCAAACGGATCCGAAAACATCTCAACGACGAGCCCTTCTTCCTCACCTACGGGGACGGCATCTCGGATATCAACATCAAAGAACAGCTGGAATTTCACAAGAAACACGGCAAGCTGGTCACCGTTACCGCCATCAAGCCCTCCGGCCGTTTCGGCGTGATGAACATCGGCCAGGACAACACCGTCTTAAAGTTCGCCGAAAAACCCAAGGGGGACAACAACTGGATCAACGGCGGCTTCTTCATCTGCTAGCCCGAGGCCATCGATTATATCGAGGGAGACCAGACCACCTGGGAGCGGGAGCCGGTTGAAAACATCATCCGGGACAACCAGATGGCCGCCTATCAGCACGACGGCTTCTGGGCCTGCATGGACACCGTTCGGGATATGCAGTATCTCAACGAACTGTGGAAAAGCGAGCAATGCCCCTGGAAAATTTGGGAAAAATAAAAACTTCCCGGATGCGAACACGCATCCGGGATTTTTTCTTTTTTAACGCTTCGTCCGGTTTCTTTGCTAATATTTATATTTCCCGTTCATAGAAGCGATAACAGTATTCAAGTCAATAGCATTTTCGGCAATGTCAGCGGCAACTCCTCAAGTTGCCCGGGCCAAGTAATCTCGCCGAAAAAGATGGGTCAGGGCTGCAAAAAACCTCCCATTTGGAAAGCCGCTCGACAATTTCAACATCGGCGGGGCAGAATTCAAACTCCTTGAGCCGGGCGGGAAGAACCCAGCGGATTTCCGCATGGACGGCGGGGGTGGGGGTTCCGCTGACCAATTCGGCCAGGAAAAAGGTGAAGGCGATCTCTTTATCGGGGTAGGAATAGGTGGTCTGCTGGAAGACCCCGGTGGGCCGGATGGTGATGCCCAGTTCTTCCTGGCACTCCCGAACCACGCAGTCCTCCTCCGATTCGCCCGCTTCCAGTTTGCCGCCTGGAAATTCCCAGAGGAAGGCGCAGTTTCCGCCCGCTCCCCGGCGGCAGATTAAAATTTCCCCCGAGGCGTTGCGGAGGATGGCGGCGGTAACAGTGATCATGATGATTGCTCCAGACTTTATAATTTATTCTTTCAGGCAGGGGTCAAAAACATCGTCTTTAAAAGCTTTCTGCCCGAGGGGGTTTTAAATATCCGATTCAAAACCGACTCGGCTTCGGCTCTGCCCAGACCATCCTCATAGAGGTTGACCAGAAAGTCGGCCTCCACCAGAATCTGATAGTCTGCTCCCTCGATGCCGGAATAAGTGTGGTGATGCCCCACCAGAAAGCAAACCCGGTCGGTCACTTGGGGAGGGTAGCCCAGCTGTTCCAGCATCTCTCTGGCCGGCGCGGGACCCTCGGCCTCCTGCTGCTTTCCGGTGTTGCCGCCGTATTTTTCCTCGCAGATCCGGATGCCGATATCGTGGACCAGGGCGGCGGACTCCAGAGTAAAAAGGGTCTCGGCATCCAGCCCCTCCTCCAGTCCGATCAGGCGGGCAAAGCTGTGCACCTTGATAAAATGCTGGATGCGTTTGGGGTCTCCGCTGTAATAATCAATCATGGCGGACATCAGACGGTCGACGGTGTTCATAAAACCCCTCCGGCGGCATTTTTCTTCATTATACCACGAAGGGGAAA
Organism: Bacillota bacterium; assembly: GCA_029776465.1. Classification (GTDB taxonomy): domain Bacteria; phylum Bacillota; class Clostridia; order Oscillospirales; family JAKOTC01; genus JAKOTC01. Next base: position 6,765 of record JAKOTC010000258.1, on the reverse strand, counting down.
AATGTGAAAGAGAAGCCCAAGAAACTCAGGGATTTTAGGGGGCGAGGATATGAAAAAGCGCCTGCTCTGCATCTTATGCGCATGCTTGCTTTGCGGCTGCCGGGCTGAAACGAAATCCGCCGTATATCCCCGGATAGAGCCAAGGAAAGCGAACTGCTGAAAAATGCGGCCCCGGACAATACCGTAACCTCGGAGCCGATGGCCTCCGAAGATATGAGCCTTCCCGCGGAGGCCACCCCCTGCCCCCGAGGGATATGCCGTCATTGAACTGCCTTTAAGAGAACATGGGATTCCATCGCTTCCCCCGTTCTATACCTGGATGCCAACAATATTTTATACAGCGACGAAAGCCGGTATCAGATTGACACCGGCTGTTTTTTGCCAAGATCACCAAGGGGAAAGGCCGGTTTCCCGGCACATTCGCATACGAAAGCACCAATGCCGCCGTTCCCGGCGTTATCACCAATTTTCACCCCGGACGGTTTCAAAGATGGCGAGGGGTCATTTTTATTTCACGCTTTCAAATCCAGATGGGCTGTTTGAGGTCAAAGAGGATCAAATCGTCAGCGTGTTGGATCTGGAACAGCTGAAAAAGAACACCCTCATGAATTATTCGAACATTGGGGTGGCGGACACGGAGTGGAACCTCCCGATAAAGGTTTAATTGGTAAAGGGGAACAAAAGCTTTTGGTTCTCCTGGGTATAGAGGTTTTCTCTGGTGACCACCACACTGCCGGTGTCGAAGGCGGGGTCAATTTTTTTGCCCTGCAGGATCCGCACCGCCTGCTTGACGCTGACATACCCCATATTAAAGGGGTTTTGCACCACAAAAACCTGCACCGTGCCCATTTCCATATACTGAATCAGCTGGGTGGAGCTGTCGCAGGCGACCACCTTGATTTTTCCCGCCAGCCCCAGTTCGGTCAGCCCCTTGCAGATGCCCACCGCCGAGCTCTCGTTCAGCCCCACCATGCACCGGATGGAGGGGTATTTTTGAAGCATCTCAATGGTCTGCTGCTTGGCCAGCTCCTCCGAGCTGTTGCAGTATTGGATATCCGCCAGGCGCCGGTCGGCGTTTCGAACATTGTCCAGCAGCCCCTGCCGCCGCTCGATGGCGGTAAAGACGGTGGAAACATGGCCGATCACCCCGAACTGCTCCTCCGGGCCGATCAGAAGATCCACCTGCTGGGCCAGCTTTTTGCCCAGCTCGTAGTTGTCGATGCCCACAAAGCAGCTTTTTTTGTCATAGTTGACATCGCTGTCCACGGTGATGAGGCGGATGCCCTGCTCCACCGCCTTTTTGCATACCCCCGCCAGGCGGTCATAATCCGCCGCGGCCAGAACGATGGCGTCGGGCTTTTGAGCGATGGCCTCCTCCACCAGTTTGATCTGGCCCTCCACGTCGATTTCCGACTTGGGGGCGGTCACCTGGCAGCTGACCTCGAACTCTTTGGAGGCCACGTCCACCCCCTGCTCCACAATCCGCCAGAAGGCGGGAGTGGGGGCGCTGGACTTTAAAATGATTCGGATATTGTATTTCTCCACCGGCTGAAAGGAGATGGGGGCGTTCTGGTGGGTAAAGATCAGCAGGATGGCCGTCAGGCAGACCAGAAAGAAACAGAGCAGCAGCACATAATACCGCTTAGCCATTTTCGCTTTCTCCCTCCTCGTTGGGCGTGGTCGGCATGGGCAGATTGGGCAGCAGAATGTCCACCCGGGTGCCCTCCCCGTCCCGGCTTTGGATGGACAGCCCGTATTGATTGCCGAAAAAGAGCTGGATCCGGTTGTGAACGTTGTGGATGCCGATGCCCCGGGAGCTGTCCTTGGGATCGAAGAGCCGCTCCAGCTGCTGACCGGTCATCCCCACCCCGTTGTCGCTCACGCTCAGCAACAGGTTTTCCCCCTGCAGGCTGCCCTGAATCAAAATCTCCCCGCCGGTGGGGCTGAGCTTGATGCCGTGATAGATGGCGTTCTCCACGATGGGCTGCAAGATCAGCTTGGGCAGGCGGCAGTTCAGCAGCGAATCGGGGATGTCCAGCCGATAGCGAAGCTTGTCTTTATACCGCATCTTTTGGATAATCAGATAGCTTTTGATGTTCTCGATCTCCACCGCCAGCGTCACCAGCATCTCCCCGGTGCTGATGCTGGTTCGGAAGAGCTTGGCCAGGGCCGAGGTCACCTCCACCACCTCGTCGTTTTTGCCGCTGGCCGACATCCAGATGATGGTGTCCAGGGTGTTATAGAGGAAGTGGGGGTTGATCTGGGCCTGAAGGGCTTTGATTTCGCTCTTCCGCTTCTCCTCCTCGTCCCGGATGGTCTGCTCCATCAGCTTCTGAATGTCGGAGACCATCACGTTGAAGGTGTTGGAGAGGTGACCGATTTCATTATTCAACCGGATGTCCGACCGGACGTTGAAATTGCCCTTCTCCACCTCGTGCATGGTGTTCTCCAGCTGCTTGATGGGGCGGGTCATAACCGTTGAGATCATGATGGCCAGGAAGCTGGCCAGCAGGATGGAAGCCAGGGCGACCAGCACCACGAAATTGATCAGGCTTTTCTGGTCGGCCAGCTCGTTGGCATTCAACACCCCCACCACGCTCCAGCCGGTGAGAAGGGAGAAATTGCGGGTGTAGATTTTTTTACTTTGGTTGTCAATAAAATAGGACTGGGTATCGGGCATTTTCAGGATGTCGGCGGTGTTTTCGGTTTTCAGCCCGGTGTAGATCAACTGCTGCTGGGGGTGGTAGATGAGGTTGGCGTCCGAATCCACCAGATAGATATAGCCGCTCTGCCCCAGCTGCACCTTCTCGCAGATGCTCTCGATGGCCTTATAATTCAGGTCGATCACCAGCACGCCGGTGACCTCCCCCGTCTCCCGGTCCACAATGGCCTTGGAGACCGAGATCACCCAGGGATACTCGTCCTTGACCAGATTCTGCACATGGGAGGGGGAGACGATGATGTCGGCGGTATAGGAAAGGGCTTTCTGATACCAGTCGCTGCTTTGGTAATCGGCGTTTTCGTTGACCTTTTTATCGGGGTCCCCGAAGATCACCTGCCCCCCCGGCGGAAAGGATGGCCACATTGGTCACGTTTTTCTGGGTGTTGACCATGGTAGTCAGCAGGTCGGCCACGTTGGCCTTTAAACGGGCCTCCCGCTCCTTTTGGAAAGGAGTCAGCTCGCCCGGGATTTGGTACAGGGACATCAGGCTGTTCACGTCGGTGTTTCGCACCACCAGCTGGGCCATGCTCTTGATGCTGGAGATGTACACATCGATATTGGCGTTCACCGTTTGGAGAAGCTGGATGGCGTAGGAAGTGGAGACCTTCTGATAATAATAGACAATATATTGATAGGACATCAGAGAGGACAGCAGGATCACGGTGGCGATCAGCAGGGTGAAGGAATAGATCAGGCCGCCCTTGATGCTGTCGAAATTGAATAATCGCTTAAGCCATTGGACCGGTTTCTTCACGTTTGCATCCTCCCCTTTGCGTCATCGGATCGGCCGCTTTATTTCTGTTTCCGGCTGTTCTCCCGGAACTCCCGGGGGGTCTGGTCGGTGACCCGTTTGAAGGCCACGCTGAAATACTGGGGATCGGAGTAGCCCACATCCTCCGCCACCTCATAGGTCCGCCGGTCGGTGAGGACGAGGATCTGCTTGGCCTTCTCAATCCGCAGATGGGTGAGATACTCCAGAAAGGTCATGCCGGTTTTGGCCTTAAAGGTGCTGCTGAAATAGCTGGTGCTGACCGAGAGATGCTCCACCACCGTGTTGAGGGAGATGTTGGGGTCGGCGAAATGCTCCCGGATATACTCCTCCGCCTTGTGGACCATGGCGGTGGCGGTATCGGTCTGGATATTTTTCAAAAGATCGAAAAGCTGATCGCAGAACAGGTGCAGGGAGCCGCCCAGCTGATCCAGGGTGAGAACGCTGTTGAATCCGATGGCGTCGGCAGATCGCTGCAGCTCGACAGAGGGCCGCGCCAGCAGCTGGCGGGCAAGGGTGTTCAGGGCGGCCAAAATCCGCTTGGTAAAGCGGATGCTGTTTCTCAGCCCGATGCGGTTCTCCCGCAGCTTGGAGAGGAAATGGTCCACGGCCCTGTAGGCCTCGGGGCGGTCCGCCGCCCGAACCGCCGAGAGTATCCGGGCCTCCGCCTCCCCGTAATCAAAGTTCTCCAGGGTTTCAAAGGCCAGCTCCCGGCTGAAGGTCAGACTGCCGGTGCCCTTGAAGAACCGCCACGCCAGGGCCTCTCCCCCCTGCCGGCAGGAGATGTGAAGGGCGGAGGGCTCGGACATCCACTCTCCCGCCCCGCCCGATATGGTCAGGCCCATGTGCTGAACCATGGATTTTAAAAGCAGCTCGAAGCACTCCCGGATACGGGTCTCCAACTCCTCCGGGGCCTCGCCGCTGAAAATCAGATGGGTGATGCCGCTTTGGGATTGGAAAACCACCACGCCCTTCATGCCGGCCGTCAGCTCTTCGGTGATATTGAAAAGGGCAAAGCGCATCAGCTCCAGGTTTTGATCCTCGCTGCTGCCGGGCAGGTCCACATCCAGCAGCGCCACCTGGTGGCAACTGCCCCTGAACCGGATATGATACAGCTCGCAGTTTTCCCGGATCAGGTTCTCGTCCATCCGCCGGCTGACCAGCCGGTTTAGGAAATGGCTGATCACGATTTTCTCCGAGTCCCCGCTGGACCGGGACTGCAGCTGATCCAGCTTGGCCTTCATCTTGTCCAGCATCTCATAGATCTGCCCGGGGGTAACGGGCTTGAGGAGATAATCGGTGACCGACAGCTTGAGGGCGGTCTGAGCGTATTTGAAATCGTCATACCCGCTGATGATCACCACAACCGCGCCGGGGGTCTTGTTGTTGGCGAAGCGGATCAGATCAAACCCGTCGGCGATGGGCATACAGATATCGGTGATGATCAGATGGGGGACAAACCCGTTTTTCAGGGCCTCGATGGCCTCCTGGCCATCCCCGCAGGCCAGCGGCCTTTCAAATCCGTGCTCCTCCCAGCGGATGGTCCGGATGATGGCGCTCAGCACCTCCGGCTCGTCCTCTGCCAGCAGAACCTTGTACAGCATGTGCACCCTCCTGTCGAAACTGTTTTCATGTATTGTTCATCTGCAATCAGGCCCTGCCTGCCCCTCCCCGGCAAGCCCGGGTCCGACCAATCGGACTTCGGGGCGGGGAGGGCAGCGCAAACGCCGCAAGAAGCGCAAATCCCATGAAATCGGGAAATCGTGGGAAGGGATTTGTTTTTGCCAAATATCTCACTATAATATCCATCATTTTGCTGATTCTATTATAAACGAATCTTCCTTTAGAATCCAGTAAAAATTTGAAAGAATTAGGAGAGTTTATAGGAAATTGCTGTTTTTACCTTTGATTTTCGTGTTCATTGTGTAAAAACTCAAACATTCTGTGGAAGATTATCTATGGTTTTTGCATAACAAAAACGGTATAATGATTCCACCAAGTCCGACAAGGTTTCTGTGGTGCACAGCTGCATCAGAATATGCGAGGTGATGAATCATGAATACTGCATCCCATCATGAATATAAAGACAGGCCAGTGATATTGCAGATGAAGGATATCGACAAGCGGTTTCAGGGCGTTCACGCGCTGAAAAACTGCCAGTTCGAGCTGAGAAAGGGCGAAATCCACGCGCTGGTGGGCGAAAACGGCGCAGGCAAATCCACCCTGATGAAGGTGTTGACCGGCATTTACACCGCCGACAAGGGGGAGATTCTCTACAACGGGAAACCGGTAGCCTTCAAAAACCCCAAGGGGGCCCAGGAGGCCGGCATCTCCATCGTCCATCAGGAACTGAACCTGATGAACCATCTCACCGCCGCCCAGAATGTTTTCATCGGACGGGAGTCCAAGGGATTCCTGTTAAACGACGGGGAGATCAACCGAAAAACCCAGGAACTTTTCGACCACCTCAAGCTCAGCATCCGCCCCACCGATAAGGTGGGCAGCCTGACGGTGGGCAAGCAGCAGATGGTGGAGATCACCAAGGCCCTCTCCTATGACTCCAAGGTTCTGGTGTTAGACGAACCCTCCGCCGCCCTGACCGAGGCGGAAGTCAAGGAGCTCTTCAAAACCATGCGCGACCTGAAGGAAAAGGGCGTGTCCATGATTTATATCTCCCACCGGATGGACGAGATCATGGACATCACCGACCGGATCACCATCCTGCGGGACGGGGAGTACATCAAAACCCTCATCACGGCCGAAACCACCCTGGACGAAATCATCAGCGCCATGGTGGGCCGAACCATTTACGAGGAGCCCAAAACCGTCAGCATGGTTCCCGCCGACGCCGAAGTGGTGCTGGAGGTGGAAAACCTCACCTCCCCCGATGTGAAGGGGGTTTCCTTCCAGCTTCGCCGGGGCGAGATTCTCGGGTTTGCCGGGCTGATGGGGGCGGGGCGCACCGAGGTGGCCCGCCTGATCTTCGGCGCCGACCCCATGACCGGGGGCACCATTAAGAAAAACGGCAAAGCCGTTCGGATTCACTCCCCCAGCGATGCCGTGCATCACGGAATCGGCTATCTCTCCGAGGACCGGAAGCGCTTCGGCCTTGCCACCGGGCTCTCCGTGGCGGACAACATCGTTCTAACCGACCTGAACCGCTTTTCAAGCTGGGGCGTGGTCAATTCCAAAAAGGTGTCCGCCGCCGCCGAGGAATACATCCAAAAAATCAACATCAAAACACCCTCCATCTCCCAGCTGATCCGCAACCTTT
>JAKOTC010000257.1 GCA_029776465.1 Bacillota bacterium | reverse complement strand
TCATCCGAGTATTTCTTCGCCAGAGCGGCAAAAGATTCCTCGGTTCGGTCGCCGCTCTTCCATTTCTCATAAATCTCGGAGGCCCGCTCATAGACCGACCGGTAATAATCGGGGGAGGAGGTTACTGCGCTCTCCGCCCCGGTTGAACCGGCGGCGGTCGAATCGGCATCCGAGGCTGCGGAGGCAGCCGCTTTGGATAAAGCGGCATCGGAAGCTGCGGCTTTGGAGGCGGCCAAAACCTCCTGATCCGTGGCGGCGATGAGAATATGACGGACATTCACCGTGGGCGTGGTATCCTTGCTGCGCTCTTTGAACATCAGGACCCCATAGGAATCGGAAGTTTCAATAATCGTTGTGTCTCCGGTTTTTCGGCTCTCGTCCGAAAGCCAGGTGATCATATCCTGATTGGCCAGAGAAGGGAGTTTATAGTCCTCATACAGCACATAGGTCTCATCTTCGTACGAGCTTTTATACTTCTCGTCTACATACTCCTTGGCAACAACGTGGAAAGGACTTCCTTTGCTCAGCTTGGCCAGAAAAGCATCAGCCTTGGCTTTGGCGCTCTCCTGGGTGACGGTTTCGCCGTCGAAGGAGATGTTGAAGAAATAGAAATCAAACAGATCAGACAGAACAAAAGCGGCCTTGTGGGCTTCGTAGTATTTCGTAATCTCCTCATCGGTAAACTCATAGGCAGCCATGGTTTTTTCCATGTACTGATAAGCCAGCAGGATCTGGTCCACCGCTTCTATAATGCTAGACTTGGTACAGTGCTCACCGAAATTTTCTTTAATATATTCTCGCGAGGTCATATTATTGGCACTGGCATTATCGATAATATTCTGGATATAGTCGTTCCGAGTTGCCAGATTGGCCGAATTCAACTTCATGCCTTCCTTTTTGGCCTGGCGGGCAACAGGGAGGACAAACCTGAGATAATCCAGGGTTTCATTGTAAACATATTGCGCCCAGGTCATGGAAGTATCCAAATCGCAGGTCTGCTCGTCAAAAGGCAGAGAGGAATCAATATAGGAGGAATAGGCCTGATAGGTTTCCCCATACTTATAGTGATAAAAAAATTCGAATTTAGAAACGGATACCTTCTCTTTTTCGAAGCTCACCGCAGTGAGCGCACCCGGAAAGGGATTGGGAATCAGATTGAAATAAAAAATAATAAAAATCAAGCAGGCGGCTGCGATGGAACCGATCCCAATGAAGAAGCCCTTAAAAAAATGGCTGTTGGGTCTTTTTTCTCCCTCTTCCCAGCCGTAATCCCCGTCGTCCTCTTCGTCCTCGTCCTCATCATAGTCTTCGTCGTCTTCGTCGTCCTCATAGTCTTCATCGTCATCTTCAAACTCGGAGAGGTCCTTCTCATCCGGATTCTCTTCATTTTCAGATTGGGCGCCAAAAACGGGATCATTGTTTGCCTCGTCAGGCGCCATGTTTTTGTCCGCGCCTTCGTCTTTGGAATCGCCAGAGGTTTTGTTGAAATCCTTATCAAACTCTTTGTCCATACGTTCGCCTTTCTGTGCCCTCCGATCTGAAGACACGGTTCATTTTATTTCAATGATACAACAGGATTGTGCGAATGTTGTGATGGAATATTATGGATTGTCCGGAACGATAAATTTCAACGATCCGGGTTTTATCTCAAAGCGGGTGCTTTCAGCCTCGAAGATTTCCCCGTCATTGCAAAGGCGGAAGGGCTTGGGGGAAGTAAGCTCGACCCAGCGGCACCGGCGATATACAATATAGGGCTTCAGGCGCTCGTCTACCAGATGGCGGCCGTTTTTATAAATCTCAATCAGCTGCGCCATCTTAAGGCGGGACATCTTTCGAACCAGGCAGACATCCAAAAGCCCGTCGTCAGGCTGGGCTTGGGGCGCAGCCATATACCCGCCCCCGTATATCTTTCTGTTGCAAATGGCGGTGAGCATAAATTTCCCGCTGACCGTCTCCCCGTCGTCAAACCGAAGAGACAGCTCTTTGCCCAAGGGCTTCAGCGCCGCCAGCAGCACCCCCAAATGATAGGACATTTTACCGCTCATGAAGGGAATCCGTTTAATGCGGGACATATAATGGGCGGCGTCCGCGTCCACTCCGATATTGGTGATGTTCAGGCTGACCATCCGCTCGCCGATCCAAAGGGTGTCCACTGCCCGGGAGGGGGCGGATATCTGCTTGTCCATATCCGAATAGCCCGCCGGATTGCCGATGATTTTAATAAAATCGTTTCCGGAGCCGCAGGGAATCATGCCGACTTCCGCCTGGTCACAGCCTTTGACCGCATTGACCAGATCGTTCAGGGTTCCGTCCCCGCCGCAGGCATACAGACGAATATGGGCATGCTTTTGGCAGGCGGAACGCGCATAGGCGATTCCATCCTCCTTGCCCTTGGTTATGTAGATTTCATACTCAATGCCGGCTTTTTGGGCCGCCTTCCGTATATCCGGAATCAGGTCCATTGCCTTCCCTTTCCCCGCAGCCGGGTTGACGACAAAAAGATAATGCCTGTTGATAAAACCCACCCTTTCACAAGCCGGAACAACGGCATGTCCGGCATTTAGGATCCGACTTTCGCCCTGCCGGTTCCGTCCGGCTTGATTCGATAGAGATACCCGCGGTCGCTCTCATTGATATAATAGATATATCCGCCGCATATATTGATGTAATAGGCGTTGTCAGAGGTCAGCCTGGTGTTTTGGCTTCCGTCGGTTTTCATTTTATAAAGCGCCCCGCCCTGCTGGATGTTGCTGTAATAGACCCACCCGTCCCGGACGTTGATAAAATCGGCGGCGCCGGCGGTCAGTTTGGTTCTGCCGCTGCCGTCCGTAGAAATTTTATAAATAGTATTCCCGTCGGACTGATTAATATAATACAGCCACCCGCTGTCATAGACCAGAAAACGGGTCATTTCCTCGGTCAAATAGGTTTTGCCGCTGCCATCCAGCTTGAACTTGCATATCCGCTCATTTTCCCGGCTGAGAATCACATAGACCCAGCCGTCCTCCCCGATGTTGACCCAGGTCACCTTCTCCTCGGTGAGTTTCTGGTATTGCTTGCCGTCCAGGCTGACCCGGTGGAGATTGGCACTGTCCCCGTTGAAATACAGCCAGCCATCTCTGGCGTTGGTCCACCAGCAGTCGTCCTGGCACACAAGGGTCTTTTCGGTTCCGTCGGGGCGGATGCGGAAGAGTTTTCCCTCCTGCTGAACATCGGAAAAATAAATCCAGTCCCCGATGACATTGAGATAATAAACCGTATCATCGCTGATTTTTTTGGCCTTCCCATCCCGATTCAGGCGATACAGCCTAAAATCATCATTGGGATTGGCAAAGATAACAACCCCGTCCCGCCACTCGGCAAAAAGCCCGTCATTGGCGGTGTTTCCGGGATGATTCCCTCTTCCCGTAACGGTATCCTTCCATGCCGATTGTTGAGAGGCAACCGACGAGGCGGCAGCCTGGGAAGAAGGGGTCTCTGAGACTGCACGGCTCTGCTCTGCCATGCTGGGCTGTGCAAAGGAAAAAACGGGCCTGCTCTCCGGCTCCACGCTTACTACAGACTGAGGTTCGGAAGAAACGGGAGAAATGCGGGAAAAGGCAGAGATGCAGCCGATCCCGGTGAGAAGGGCGGCTGCTGACAGAATATAAAGAAACGCGTCGGCTTTGAATTTCTTGTTCATTGATGGCTCCATATCAATCATCAAATGTACACTCTGTTTGGAAAATAAACACAACAGATAAATTCATAGTTTTAATTATAACGGCTGCCGGGTATAAAAGCAAGCAAAAAAAAGCATTTTGCTGACCATCGCATTTTCAAATGCTTTTAAATTACCATTAAAAAACACAAATTATAATTGACAGAAGACGGAAATAGGTATAAAATGATAAACACCATATCATTTGACAGGAGGATAAAATGCAGATCTTACAAAACATCAAAGCCTTTTTCCAAAAAACATGGAATAGAATAAAAAAATTCCTTTCCGATCTGCCTTCCTCTCCCCAAAAGCTTTATGCAACCATCGGCACGGCCGCGGCACTGGTCATCATCCTGGTCACTGTCCTTGTTCTTGCCCTCTCCGGCGGCGACCAGCCGGTAGGCCTTACCTCCTCCCTGCAAACCTCCTCTGTGGAGACGGTCTCCGAGGCGGTGGATGACACCATTCCCAACTATGGCCCCATGAATATCAAAACCGCCGATACCACTCCAGAGCTGCAAAAATGGAAGGATGTTAACAGCGATTTTGTCGGTATTCTTGAAATTGAAGGGCTCGGCCTGAAAGAACCCGTGGTCTCCTGTAAGAACCATGAAGAGTACATTCATCAAAACATTTATAAAAAATATGACAGGCTGGGCGTGCTGTTCTTTGATATGAGAACTACTTATGACTCCGCCTTCAGTGCTCAAAACACCCTGATTTACGGCCATAATGTAGGGAAAAGCAAATACGATGACCGGAAGTTCGGCAAACTGATGAAGTATCGCGACCTTGAAAGCATGACCTGGCAGAAGGCGGATATCATCAAATTCACTTCCTACAGCGGCATGGTCTTTTATTTCAAGGTTTTTGCCGGCTATCCCGCAAAGGACGAGGCCGGTGATGATAAAAACTATTATATGTACACCTCCTTTGCCCCCAACACCCTCTATTCGCCGGACGACGACCGTTACTATGAAAGCTTTCAGAACTTCATTGATACCCTCATCGCCCGGTCCGAGTTTAAGTCGGGGGTGGATGTAAATGTTCACGACCGCATTCTTTCCCTTTCCACCTGCGCTTATGACAGTGAGGTGCTCAACCGGTATGTCCTTCATGCCCGGCTGCTCCGCCCCTCCGAACTGAAAGCCCTGATTGCAGAGCAGGTGACCGGCTCGAAAGCCACCTCTTCCGACTTCCTGTCCTCCCCCTCCTCTGTGGTTTCCACTCAGTCTTTTGCCTCCGCTGCATCCTCTCTGCCTTCCATCTCTTCTTCCCAGGCTTCATCCGCAATCTCCTCGGCTGCTTCTTCCAAAGCGTCTTCCACGGCTTCTTCGAAAGCTTCTTCAAAATCAACCTCCTCCAGATGATAAACAGGCACTGAATTTTAAAATAAAAACAGACAGCTCCAAGCACCGGAGCTGTCTGTTTTTTCATGGACTAAAATTACTTGGTGATGACATCGGCCCATTTGGCATAATTGATGGCGCCG
>JAKOTC010000256.1 GCA_029776465.1 Bacillota bacterium | reverse complement strand
TTGACCACATCACCCGGCCTTTCGGTGTTAGCCGGCAGGACATAGCCATAGGGGTCATCGCTGTAGGTGCGGGGATGCTCTTTAGAAGACAGGTCGAGGGGTTCGTAAATTTTGCTGATTTCGTCATATCGTTGTAAAACCTCTGCCGAATCCATCCGGCTCAGCGCCCATTCGAACCCCGCCGAGTATTTGGCCTGACCCGGCGTGGTTTCCACGATGCCATAAGCCCCCTTCAGGCTGTTGGCATAAACTTTGTCCGGGTAGAAGAAGCTGTCCAAATCCATCAGACCGGAGGAGTAGAGCTCCTCCAGGCTGCGCAGCAGGTCGATAGCCTCAGGGCGGCTGATGGCGTTTTCAAACTTTCCTATGGTCGGATTATAGGCAATCAGGCTGGTCCCCGAAAGATAGAGGCCGTATGCGGTAAAAGCTTCGTGAAAAAGCCCGTTTTTGGTGCCCACAAAATAGCGCTTCTCCCCGGAACCGTTTTGTACAACCGCCCTGCCCGCGCTCATGAGCTGTTCCAGGGTTTGGGGAAGCTGCTGACCCGCCTCTTTCAGCCAGTCGGTGCGGATGGAGGCCACCGTCAGGGTGGTTTGGGTGGACCTGGGAACGGCCCAGATATGGCCGTTGACCTCAAAGCGTTTGCGGAATTCCTCCGGCAGGCTGTTCCATACCTTGTTATCGGCCAGGTATTCGTCCAGCGGGAGAAGATCCCCGCTTTCCGCATAGCTGACAATATTGCCCGCATCCAGCAAAAGCAGCCCGTTCAGTCTGTCGATAGCATCGGATTGCCGCCGGATATCGAAGACGATGCCGTATTTTTCCTGCATGTATTCGGACCAGGAGGCGATGGCGTTGTGATCCAGCTGCGCGCTGTCCCCGATTCGAAAGGATTCGGCGGTATAGACATCGATATGCAGATTATTGTACCGGCTTAGGATGGTATTCGCAAACTTCTTTTCTTCCTGTTTGGCGCAGCCCGCCAGCAAAACAACGGACAATAAAAGCGCCACCGATCTGATCCATTTTTGAAACATCCTAATCCCTCTTTCTATCGAAAAAATCTTCAACCGGCAGCTTAAACAGGTTCAGCACTCTACTTTGCACCGGGCTGCAATAGGTGGATGGGAAAAGTATAAATTCTAATGTTGTATACTATACCGCATTTATTAAAAATTTTCAATAGCTAAATCATCATTATCCCTCTGAATCCGCAATTTGAGCAGGGCACGCCCGGTTTGACTCCTGTTGTTTTTTTCATAGCAAATAAATCCAGCGGAAGATATGGAATATTATACCATATCCATGCAAAGGGATACAATCCGCCATGAAAACAACGGCCCCCTCCCCATGGAAGGGCCGTTGTCTGTGAATCATTTCAAACGGTTTATACTTTGACTTTCAGGGTGACAATCTCGAAGTTTTTGGCCATAAAGCTGACCTTGTTGTCCTTGACCTCCAGGTCGGAAAGCTCGTTTTCCATGAGGTCGCAGAGGGAGACCGCCTTCACCGGGAAGCCGAATTCCAGGGTGACGGGGGTGCGGGCGTCGTGGGCCTCGTATCCGCGAAGGATCAGGCTGTCGCTGTCCTCGGCCTTTTTGATAGTCTCCAGCACAAAGCTGCCGGACTTGGGGGTCACCAGGCTGTACTGGGCGGGAAGGCTGCCCTTCTGAGCCCCGATCATTCTGACGCTGAGAGGCTTGTTCATCAGGGTGGCCTCTTTAACGGTGGCGGTGCGATAGTCACCGGTGTGGGGCAGAACGGAATAGGTGAAGTGGTGGATGCCTTTATCGGCGTGGGGGTTGGGGCTGGTGGCGCATTTGAGCAGGGTCAGCTTCAGGGTGCTGCCCTCGGCGCTGTGGCCGTATTTGCAATCGTTCAGCAGGCTGACACCGTAACCGCACTCGGAAATGTCTGCCCATTTATGGGCCACCACCTCGAAGCGAGCGGCATCCCAGCTGGTGTTTTCATGGGTGGGACGCTCCACGTTGCCGAACTGGATTTCATAGGTGGCCTTGCTGGCGTGAATGTCGAAGGGGAAAGCGGCCTTGACCAGGATATGCTCCTGATGCCAGTCGACAGTGGTTTCAAAGTCCACCCTTCTGCTGTCGTTCTCCAGCCAGATCTTCTGGGTGAAGGTGGACTTGTCGAAGGTGCGGGTGATCTCCAGCCCGGCCCGGCCGTCTTCGGTGAGCACCTTCACGCCGCTGACCTGATCCAGATAGGTCTTCTTCTGTTTATAATAGGCGGTAATCTCCCAGGCGTCATAGGCGCGGGGGAAATCTTCGAACAGCTCGATGCGGTTGGCGGACTCTCCGGAGAGGATGACCTCCCGGCCGTTGTCCTTGTCATAGAGGGAGGAGATGTTGTAATGGTCGTCAAACTCCACCCGGAGATGGTCGTTTTCCAGGCTCTTCTCGGTGGCCTTGACCTTGAGAGAAGCGGGAACCGCGGGAATGACCTTCCAGCCGAAGGCCGGGATGCCCTCCGCCCGGTACTGCTTTCCGTCCACACTGACCAATCCGTCGGCCTCGAAGCTGGTGGAGTTGTAAACCAGCAGGCCGCCGTCGGTATCAATCGCCGAGGCGATGGCGCTCAGTTTGTCCTCCGCGATGGTTCCCACCTCATCGAAGAGCTTCGCATACTGCCGGTCGCTCTCCTCATACACCTCGAAGATGGAGGAGCCGGGAATGATATCGTGGAACTGGTTGAGCAACACCACCCGCCAGTTGCGGTTGATCGCCTCCTGGGGATAGGCTCCGCCCAGCAGGATCCGGTCTATTGCCGAAAGGGTTTCGGCTTTGGCCAGCAGCGTCTCGCTTCTGCGGTTGTTCCGCTTGTTTTTGGCGATGGAGGTATAGGTGCCGCGATGGTATTCCAGATACAGCTCGCCCACCCATTTGGGATGGCGCTTCAGCTTCTCGGCGCTCTTTTGGAAGTTGCGGCGGACATTGTCCAGATGGGTGCCCACCTTCTGAATTTTGGCTTTGGGGAAGCCGGGCAGGCCGTAGGAGAGGCGGCGCATCTGCTCCAACATATCCTTGGTGGGTCCGCCGCCCCCGTCTCCGAAGCCGAAGGTCAGCAGGGTTTCGTTGTTGTATTCCTTCTGCTGGTAGCGGTTCCAGCAGCCGATGATCTGGGCAGGACGGGGATAGGCGTTGTAGGTGCAGTTGGTATCGCTGGTCTCCCCCGGCTTTTTCTCCCGGGAGGTAATATAGTGGGTAAATACCTGGCTGCCGTCGATACCCTCCCAGAGGAAGGAGTCATAGGGGAACTTGTTGTATTCGTTCCAGCTGATTTTGGAGGTGACGAAATAATCCACTCCGGACTTTTTGAGGATCTGGGGCATGGCGGCGCTGTAGCCAAAGACGTCAGGCAGCCAAAGCACACGGCTGTCTACCCCGAACTCCTCCTTCATGAACCGCTTGCCGTGGAGGATCTGGCGGACAAAGCTCTCCCCGCTGATCAGATTGCAGTCGGCCTCCAGCCACATGGCGCCCTCCACTTCCCAGCGCCCCTCGGCCACCAGCTTTTTGATCTTTTCATAAAGCTGGGGCACCTGCTCTTTGATGAACTGATAGAGCTGAGGCTGGGAGGCCATGAAGAGGTATTCGGGATACTGCTTCATCAGGCTGGTCACCGTGGCAAAGCTGCGCTGGGTTTTCTCCTTGGTCTGTTCCAGAATCCACAGCCAGGCCACGTCGATATGGGTGTGGCCGATGCAGCTGACAATGGCTTCGGACTTCCCGCAGATGCCCTTATAAAACTCTTTGTCCAGCCATTCCAGCGCCTTGTCCACGCTGGCGTCAAACTGGGGCGAGGGCATGA
>JAKOTC010000255.1 GCA_029776465.1 Bacillota bacterium | reverse complement strand
CGCCCAGCAGACTGGCCCCGACAACGGCCATCCCCATCACGGCGCCGCCCCGGAACCCGGTCATAAAGGAGGGTTTCATCCCCTTTTGAGCAGTCTCGGCCGCCCTGACATTGGCCATTGTGGCCACTTCAATACCGATTTTTCCCGCAGCTCCGGAAAAAACCGTTCCGGCTATGTAGGCCAACGCCATGCTCAGATTCTCAAGAACTCCGCCCTTCCAAACCGGAGCGGGTAAAAACAAAAAGATCAGAATCGCGGCGATACCGGCAAAACGGGCGAGAACGGCGTATTCCTTTCTCAGAAAAGCCCTTGCCCCACTTTGAATCAGGGAGCCGACCTGCGCAATACGCGCATTCTCGGAGGGCTGCCGCTTTACCCATAGAAACAGCCATGCCGCGAATGCAAATGCAATGAGAGCAATGAGGATAGAAACCATTTCAATTACATGTAACATCCAAATGTCTCCTTACATTGAATATTTTAGAAGCCGCATACATTATAGTCCCTTTTGATTGGATTTTCAATATTTATTATCCATTTTTATGGTATAATTTATAGTTATTAACAGATTATAAAACGTTTCAAACTCTTCTCTCTTTCGATAACAGACTCCATTTTTCATCATTCCCTATCAGAAAAAATCATTTTTTTACAATACTCCAGGGATATGTATTGACAGTGTCTGCCTGCTATGTTAAGGTTATATTACGGCTTGATGAGCAAGCTTAAAATGCCGCCAATACTAATAAAGCGGATGTTTCCCGGCTCAGAGAAAAGCCTTTGAAGCCGTCCGGACAAGCCCTTCGACACGGATAAGGGCAAGCCCGTTCTCTTAAAAAATCTCCGGCTGGAATATCAGCCATCATTATATATCTTTGGAAGTGACCTTATGACAACCCAGGAAGAATTTTATCGGGAGATTGCCTCCATACCCGAACTGGACCGGAACGCCGAGGCCGAAGCCCGCCGCCGTTTGGAAAGCCTGGCAAAGCCCCCCGGAAGCCTTGGCGCCTTAGAGGATATCGCCGCCCAGCTCTCCGCCATCACCGGCAAAATGTATCCTTCCGTTGAAAAACGCTGCATTGCGATTTTCTGCTCGGATAACGGCGTGGTGGCCGAGGGAGTGGCCTCCGCCCCCCAGTCGGTTACCCTGGCGCAAACCATCAACTTCACACGGGGGCTGACCGGCGTTGCGGTTTTGGCCAAGCAGTACAAGGCCGATTTGAAAGTGGTGGATATGGGAATCAACGCCGATCTCCATTTGCCGGGAGTCATCAACCGCAAAATACGCAAATCCACCCATAATATTGCCCATGAACCCGCCATGACCCGCCAGGAAGCGGTTGAAGCCATGAGGGCAGGGTTTGATATTGCCCGGGATTGCTGTGATGAGGGATACACCCTGGTAGGGACCGGAGAAATGGGGATTGGAAACACCACCACCAGCAGCGCGGTTCTCTCGGTATTGACCGGCCTGCCGGTGGACGAGGTGGTGGGAAAAGGCGCCGGACTGGACAATGAGAGTTTTAAAAAGAAAAAGGAGATTATCCGCCGCGCCATCCGCAGCTTTGAGCCCGATCCCGATGACGCCATTGATGTGGTCGCCAAACTGGGCGGCTTTGATATAGCGGCCATGGCCGGTTTTTTTCTTGGAGCCGCCGCTCACAGGCTTCCTGTTGTGGTGGACGGTTTCATTTCCATTGTCTCGGCGCTGGTTGCCGCCCGCTTAAACCCGCTCTGCAAGGAATATATGATCCCCTCCCATTGCTCGGCCGAGCCCGGCTATCTGCAAGCCGCCAAGGAGCTGGGACTGCATCCCTATCTCCAGCTTCGGATGCGTTTGGGAGAGGGCAGCGGCTGTCCGCTGATGTTTTCCATCATCGACGGCGCCTGCTCCATCATGAAAAACATGGCCACCTTTGCCGAGGCTGAAATCGACGACGGTTATCTTGAGAAGATCCGCGGCGATGAATGCTTCACGGTGGATCATGAGAAGAATGAGTAAAACGGAGGAACTATGACCATTTTCATCTCCGGGGGCTGTAAAAACGGAAAGTCCTTTTACGCCCAGCGGATTGCCCAGGGGCTTTACCGTCAAAACCCCGCGAACGGACTTTATTATGTGGCGACCATGCGCCCCACCGATAAGGAGGATGACGAGCGCATCCTGCGCCACCAAAAAGAACGGGAGGGCTGGGGTTTTACCACGGTTGAACAGCCGGAGAATATTTTAGAGATCCTGACAAGGGCCGACCCGAAAGGCTCATTTTTACTGGACAGCACCACGGCCCTTCTGGCAAACGAAATGTTTTCTGCCGACGAAAGTTTTCATCCCGAGGCAGCACAAAAAATCGCCAATGAAATGCCTATTCTCTGCTCCTCCATCGCCAATCTGGTGGTGGTATCCGACACCATTTATTCCGATGCCGCCCTATATAACGAGTGGACCGAGTGCTATCGCAGGGGGCTGGCGCTGATTGACCGCACACTGGCCAAAGCCTGTGATGTGGTGCTTGAAATTGCCTACGGAAACAAAATCATCCATAAGGGACAGAAGGAGGCCGAGGGGATTGATCAGGCGCTTGCTCACAGCTTTTAATATGGCCTGGGGGATGTTTTGCTCCATCCCGCTGCCGCGCAACCGCTGGGATGATGCTGCCGCTCCCCTGATTCTTCCCCTCTTTCCCTTTGTCGGCTTGATTCTAGGCGGACTTTGGTTTGGCGGGGTTTGGCTTTTGCAATATTGGGGGATTCCCCTGCTGATTACCGCCGCGTTTTTCATGCTCTTTCCGCCTGTTGTCACAGGTTTTATCCATCTGGACGGATATATGGACACCAATGACGCCATTCTCTCCCGCCGGCCGCTGGAAGAAAAGCGCCGGATCTTAAAGGATTCCCACACCGGCGCCTTTGCCGTGATCACCCTGGCCTGCCTGTTTGTCCTCTCTTTTGCCGCATCCTATTCTGCCTTGGAGGAAAAGAAAAACCTGCTGGTGCTGGTATTTATTCTTCCCCTCTCCCGCTGTCTGTCCGGGCTTGGGCTGCTGATAGGCAAAACAATGCCCACCAGCGGATACGGCGCCTTTTTCAAAAAAGATACCGG
>JAKOTC010000254.1 GCA_029776465.1 Bacillota bacterium | reverse complement strand
TAGATAAAAATGACAAAAATCAAGTTGAATCTTCAATTAAAATAAGATTCATAATAAAAAGATCATATTTTGTCACTGGGCTCTGTACATGTGAATAAAATTATAGTATAATATGGCTTGTGTACAAAGGACAGCGGGTGTTTAACTTGTTTTGACAATGGCAGTCGCTGATGCCGGAAATCAATCTTGGAGGCTGCAATGATGAACATACTCAAAGACGTGTATGCACAAGTTGCAAAACGCAATCCCGGGGAACCGGAGTTTATGCAGGCTGTATATGAAATCCTTGCATCGTTGGAACCGGTGGCGGAAAAATATCCCGAATTTATGGAAGCCGGAATTTTTGAACGGATTGTGGAACCTGAACGGATGATTACCTTCCGGGTTCCGTGGGTGGATGACCGGGGCAAGGTGCAGGTGAATCGCGGCTATCGGGTTCAGTTTAACAGCGCCATCGGACCTTATAAAGGCGGATTGCGTTTTCACCCCTCCGTGAATGCCAGCATTATCAAATTTCTCGGTTTTGAGCAGGTATTTAAAAATTCTCTCACGGGTCTTCCCATCGGCGGCGGCAAGGGCGGAAGCGACTTTGATCCCAAGGGCAAATCGGACGGAGAGATCATGCGGTTCTGCCAGAGCTTTATGCTTGAACTCTCCCGCCATATCGGCGAGAATACCGACGTCCCCGCGGGGGATATCGGGGTGGGCGCCCGGGAGATCAGCTATATGTTCGGCATGTATAAAAAGCTGCGGAACGAATATACGGGCGTGTTGACAGGCAAGGGCCTGACCTATGGCGGAAGCCTTGTCCGCAAGGAAGCCACCGGCTATGGTTTGTGCTATTTTATGCAGGAGGCTATGCTGCATATAAAGGGCGAGTCCTTCAAGGGCAAAACCGTGGTGGTGTCCGGTTCGGGCAATGTGGCCATCTATGCGGTGGAGAAAGCCACCCAGCTTGGCGCCAAAGTGGTGGCCATGAGCGACTCCTCGGGTTATGTTTATGATGAGGCGGGCATTGACCTGGCCCTGATGAAGCGGATTAAGGAAGTTGAGCGGAAGCGGATCAAAGAATACGCCGCTGCCCGTCCCTCCGCGGTTTACACCGAGGGCTGCAAGGGAATCTGGTCGGTCAAGTGCGATATTGCGCTGCCCTGCGCCACCCAGAACGAGCTGGACGGAGAAGCGGCTCAAATGCTGATTCGAAACGGCTGCTTCGCAGTGGGGGAGGGAGCCAATATGCCCTGCACCCCCGAGGCTATTGACTTGTTTATCGACAACAAGATCATCTATGCGCCCGGTAAAGCTTCCAATGCGGGCGGCGTGGCCATCTCGGCGCTGGAAATGTCCCAAAACTCTATGCGCCTCTCCTGGACTTTTGAGGAAGTGGATGAGCGGCTTCAGAAAATTATGGCCGGCATCTATCGGAAGGCCAGCGACGCGGCCAAGGAATTTGGCCATGAAAATAACCTCCTGATGGGAGCCAATATCGCCGGCTTTATGAAAGTGGCAGAGGCCATGCTGGCACAGGGAATTATATAAATCCATATTGCTTATAAAAATCCTGCACCCTTTGTACCATGCAAAAGGTGCAGGATTTTATATGCACAATTAGATTCTGTTCTTTGGAAGAGCGGGCATTTTAAAGCCTGCTTTTTCTTTTCTCTCCCTCTCCTTTAATTTACTTTTTCTTTACTTTACTTTACTCTCCTTTACTTTGTTGAAAAATGCTTGCATTTTTTCGGTTTTTGCATGCAAAACCGGATTATTTGACGCCAATTCTCATACGATAGCAGAAAGAAATCTCAAATGACTTATCGCCGAAAAGATGTTGCAATGTGGTTTGATAGGCCTCCAGATCCTTTTCCAGAGCGGATGGATCCGCCCGAAGGACGGCCTGAAGCCCGCCCTGGCTGAGGGCAAGACCCAAAAGCCGGTCGGCCGTGCAGCTTTCCGCATGGGAGAAGACAATCTCGCGGGCATAACGGAAATGGCCGCTGGCCCGGATGTTGGCCAGGTGATGATTTTTGTCCCAGCGGGTGAAAACATTTTTCAGTCCCAGATTTTTTTCTGCTTCCTCCACCTTGGCGAAGAGTTCAAGATAGGCTTTTTCGGCTTGCCAATCACAAACCGGCGGCCAGTCGCAGTCTACGGTGGCAAAAACGCCGCCCGGCGCCAGGATGCGGTTGACCTCGGCCAGGGTGGAAACCGGCTCCATCCAGTGGAAGGACTGGGAGAAGACCACCGCCTCGGCGCAGTTTGATTCCAGACCGGTGTCATGGGAGTAAGCCTGAATAAAGGACACATGGTCGTTGGCTTTTGTCTTTGCCAGGGCGAACATATCCTCGCCCGGTTCGATGCCGGTGATGCGGTCACAGTGCCCTCCCCAGACCAGGGTGGAGAGTCCCGGGCCGCAGCCCATATCCACCACATGGCGGGGCGGATGGCCCAGATACCGGGTGATGACTTGGACCGGATAGAGGGGCATCCGGGGGCGGACGTCGTTGTATAAATCCGCAAAACCATTGAATCGGCCTGCGTTTTTGATGCTGTCGTTGGACATGGGAAAACCTCCGATTTTTATATGCGATCTTTCGGGCAAGATTGCCGGGTTTTACGAGCAACGAATGCGAATCAGTTCCTTCACGTCCCGAAGGGTTTCCTCGTTCTTTACGTCAATCATCAGCCACCGGGTTCCGTTGAAGGGTTTTGCATGGGCATAAAGCCGGCGGATCTCCTCGGTGCAGCCGGACAACACCAGCTCTGCCCGGTCCGCCTCCTTGGCGCCGATGCAGACCAGACAGGTGAAAAAGCCCTCATGGGGGTAAATCGTGCAAATCGAGCGGCCGCCCTTTTTATACTTCACGTTCCAACCCGGCGCACCCCCGCATTTGCTGTATTCGATTTTGGGGGCGGATTGATAGGATTTTTCGATGTGTTCGCAAAACTGGTGATACAGGGGAAAATTTATGTGATACTCTATATCTGCCGGGCTGGGGGGACAGTCGGCGGGAAAAAGCTCCTTCCAGTTCATAAAACCACCTCAGAAAATAATTGGAAATATTATAGCCTGTTAAGGATAAAAATTCAAGTATTGAAAAACGGGCCGTGCAACACGACCCGTTGGGTTAAAGTTCAATCTGCATGATGACGACGCTGGCAATTCTGTCATCCATCTTGCCCACGTTTTTCAGCATTCCCACATGGGTAAAG
>JAKOTC010000253.1 GCA_029776465.1 Bacillota bacterium | reverse complement strand
TTAACCAGCTCATCGTAATTATCGATTAGCAGAATCATCACGTCGGCCACATTCAGAGAGGATTCTTCCACCGCCAGCAAAAGCCGGGTTACATCGGCAAACCAAACCAGACAGGTCTGACCGCCCTCTTCCACATACATCACGCCGCGGGCATTGTAATACTTTCCGTCCTTATATAAATCCTGCCCTTCCGGAGAGCAGACGGCTTTAATGTCAAATCGGTCAAGCACCCGCAAAACATTGATGCCAAATTGTTCTTCGCCTTTTAAAATTGCTTCCTTAAAGCTTTCGTTGTACCAAATCATGGTGCCGTCTTCCGCAACGGCGAGAAAGGGAATGGAAACCGAGGAAGCGAACTTGGATCCGGCAGAGCCTTCCGCCCGCACAGCCTTCTTAACACTCTCACGAAAACTGTTGACCGCAAGGAGGGACATGACGCAAACCAGCACGCTGAGCATTGCCTCCAGTCCTAACTCCGCCCGCTGGCCGAGGAAGCTCCAGACTGCAATGACCGCTGTGACCAACGTCAACACAATCAGCAGGTTTCTGATGCGGTTCACCCGCTTCATACCCATTCCCCTTTTCAATTTAGATTATAGCTAAACTTCCAGAATCATCGGCATAATCATGGGGCTGCGACGAATCTTGGTATAAATCATCTTAGACAGTTCATCTTTGACCCCGTTTTTCAGCATGTTATAATCGGTAACCCCGGAGGCCAGCATACCGGCCAATACGTTTCTGGCCACACGCCGGGCATCCTGCATAATTTCCTCGGACTCTTTCACATAGACAAACCCTCTTGAGGTGATCTCGGGTCCCGAAACAACCTCTCGGGTCTCCAGATTGACAACGGCGGCAACGGCCAGAAGACCATCCTGGCTAAGCAGCTTCCGCTCCCGCAGAACGGCTGTGCCGACGTCCCCGATTCCCAAACCGTCCACCAATATCCGGCCGGCGGGAACCGTTTCCGTCATAAAGACGCCTTTACTGTTAAACTCAACCACCCGCCCGATCTCGGAAATAATGATGTTGGACTCGGGGATTCCCATGCTTTTGGCCAGCTCGGCATGGCGTTTTAAGTGGCGGTATTCACCGTGCACCGGCATGAAATATTTGGGCTTGATGCAGGAAAGCATCAGTTTCAGCTCTTCCTGGCAGGCGTGACCGGAAACGTGCACCTCGTACATCTTTTCGTATACCACTTCGACCCCCAGCTTCATCAGGCGGTCGATAACCCGGCTAACGGTCTTCTCGTTTCCGGGGATGGGGGTGGCGGAGATAATCACCATATCCCCCTGGCCCAGCTCTACCTTTTTATGATCGGCGCTGGCCATCCTTGCAAGAGCCGACATGGGCTCGCCCTGGCTTCCGGTGGTAATCAAAACCGTTTTCTCTTTGGGATATTGATCTATATCATTGAGGTCCACCAAAACATTGTCTGGCACATTCAGATAGCCCAGCTCCATAGAAACATTCACAGCATTAATCATGCTGCGCCCGCTGACGGCCACCTTGCGCCCGCTTCTGGTTGCCGCATCAATAACCTGCTGAATCCGGTGGATGTTGGAGGCGAAGGTTGCCACCACGATCCGCTGTTTCTCGGCACGGGAGAAGATGGTTTCAAAGGACTGTCCCACCTTCCACTCGGACATGGTAAACCCGGGGCGTTCGGCGTTGGTTGAATCGGACATTAAAAGCAGAACTCCGGCATCCCCCAATTCGCTAAACCGGGCGATATCCAGCATATTGCCCAGGATGGGAGTCGCGTCAATTTTAAAGTCGCCGGTATGAATCACCACTCCTGCGGGGGTTGTCACAGCAATGGCCAGGGCATCGGGGATGGAATGGTTGACCCGAATAAATTCAACGCTGAGGTTGCCCAGCTGAATAACATCTCCGGCCTTTACCGGGTGCATCAAATTGGCCTTTTCCGAAATGCCATGCTCCTTCAGCTTGCCGGCCACCAAACCGATGGCAAGCCGGGAACCGTATACCGGCACAGACAGTTTGCGAAGCACATAGGGCAGCGCGCCGATATGGTCCTCATGTCCATGCGTTATCACAATGCCCCGAATCCGGTCGACATTTTTCTCCAGATAAGTCACATCCGGGATCACCAAATCGACACCGTAAATCTCATTGTCATCCGGAAATGCCAGTCCGCAGTCAATGACCACAATATCTTCGCCGTATTCCACAATAGTCAGATTTTTACCGATTTCTTCGAGCCCTCCCAAAGGAATAATCCTCAGGGGCTTTACGTTGGATTCTGAACGGTTTGCTTGGGATTTATGAGCAGATTGATTTGATTTTCCGTTTTGTTTTGAGGATTTCGCACCGTTTGTATGATTTTTTATCTGATTTTGATTGTTCTGGCCACGGGTACGTCTGTTTTTTGCCTGACCCTTAGCAGCCTCCTGAACCTGTTCTGTTTCAGTATTTAACTTCGTTGTTGCAGCTTGCTTGTTCTGTGTTCTTTGTCTTTTGGTTTTGGATTGAGTTTTACTGACGGGGTTGCCGTTTTCAGATGATTTTTTTCCTTTTGCGGATTTGTTCTCGTTGTTTTGGCTGTTCTGATCTGCCATTCCTATGCTTCCTTTCAAATAATACAAAAATAGTCGCAGGTAAAATTCGTTGCTTAAGCTTCATTCTTTTTATGCAGGCCGACAAAAATATTCTGCTTCAATCTGCAAGAAGACCGTAGACCTTCCGTCATCGGCCAATCTGCATCAAACAAAATTAGAGGAATTCAAAAAGAATCCCCAGCCGGAGAGGCAAAGCAATAGGCCTCATACGGCATATGTAGGCGGTCCGTACCGCTGTATCGGTCACGGATCGCAATGAGCAACCCCGAATTTTGGACACTTGCTTTTTGGATATACTATTCAACTCTTATCATACCTTTTTTCATACCAATTGTCAAATAAAAAGGGTGATAATGTTTTCATAAGAGTCCACCTTCACGGTAAATTTCTATATTTTTAAAAATATATTGCACAGTTGGGTTCTGTATTAATTTAACACCCAAAGAATTAGATATACTTTCAGTTTTTACATCGGATATTGGGCCGAACGGGCCTTTTGTTCAAAACCATCGCACAGCTCTTCTGCTGCCTCCACTGAATAAGCCTCGGCGATGATTCTGATGCCGCTTCCGTTGCGCAGAGGACGAACCAGAACATGCCCTGTGCCGTTGCTTAACTCGACCCCATCCTCATGGCGGATGCTTCCCGCTTCTTTCAATAATCTTCCCATCAACCCGGCAGGTTTTCCGGCAGGAAAAACGCGGCTGACCACTGCAAACTCGGGTAGTAAGCAAATCAATTTCTTAAGGCCCTCAATGGTTTTGGCTTCGGATAATATGGTAAAAGCCGCTACAATTCCATCATGAACCCAACGGCTCATTCCTCGGCCGTCTGTAATCCGATTTACTTTGCATCCATAGGAAGAAGCCATATGCTCCAGTGCACGAGGCGCAGAACGGGGAACCCAGATATCCTTTCCCTTTTCAAAGCTGATAAGAGCACAGACAGCCTGCACCCTTTCCTGGGATAAAATTTCTTTATCCCCCTCGATAAAGGAAACCGAACGCCCGCCGTAATCCAAACTGACCGTGAGTGAAGAATCCACAATTCCCCCCAGGCGTGAAAACAGCCGTCTTACGCCCGCTTCCACTTTGGGATTGGTGGAAATGAAATCTGCACGAACTCCGTTCATCTTACCGGAAAACATGTTTTTAATCTGTTCAAAATATACCCCGCCCATACCGCTCATATGGCGAATACTCTTGCACTCCGAAGGCAGGCAGTGGGGATAGTCCCCTTTTGACAACCTGGCATCCAGATCTCTTTCCACACTCCGCTGCATTCCCTGCCCCCCGGGGAAAACCATTTGTGCCCCGCTGACGCCGTCACTTTCAAACAAAACTCCGCAGCTTACGGCGCAATAATCCACCGCAAAGGACAGCTGCGCCGTAAACATCTCTCCAAACTCGTAGACCTCGCCGCCGGCGCCCAAAACCCCGGCAGAAAAGGCATTTTTCAATGCTTCTGCCATATTGCTGCCGTCGGAGGCAATTCCGATTGCCGCTCCTTTGACGGCACCGGACAAAGCGGCGCCTAAGCGGACCGCCTGGTCAGGGGTCATATCGCCCCCGGCTTCACCCCGGATTCCGTCCTCCTCCAGCGTAATTTGGGGACCTTTGCCTATTTTAATATTTTCCCGGACAGAGAGCCCCGAAGCCACCTGTTTTTCCGGCCATATCAAAACACCTGGCCCTACCACGGTGTTTTCACCAATGACTGAATTAAATCCCAAAACCGAACCTTCAAACAATGAGGAACCTTTTTTGACCACACCGCCTCTACAGACCAGTGCGCCGGTCAGCTGGGCATTCTCCCCCAGATAGCTGTCCTGCAGCATGACGCTGGAAACAATCCGTGCGCCCGGGCCAACCGTGACACCATCATCCAAAATCACGTCCGGACCGATGACGGCACCATTTCCAATCTGCACCCCTTCTCCGATATAAACCGGGGAGCGAAGGGTGTATTGACCCATGGGAACAGCATCCCGGAAGAAAATCCCGTCATTCCTCAGCCCGGTTAGGCCGTAGTCCACCCTGCCCTTCAGCATATCATACTGAGAGGTCATATAGCTTGTCAGATCCCCTATATCACACCAATAGCCCTTGCCGGTAAAGGCATACAGCCCGCCCTGCTCAAGAATTTGAGGAAATATATCTTTTGCAAAATCACTGGCTTTATCCCGGGGAATAAAATCCAAACAGCGGCGGGAGAGGATATAGATGCCGGTGTTGGCCGTGTCGGCAAAGGCCTGGGACCAGCCCGGCTTCTCGATAAATCCTCTGACCTTCCCGTCCTGGTCAATGTCCACCAGCCCATACTCTCTGGGATCATCTACCTGCTTCACCAATATGGTAGCGATTGCCTGTTTTTCTTTATGAAAAGCCATCGCGGCAGAAAGTTCAAAATCACAAAGTGCATCCCCGCTGATGACGATAAAATCATCATTAAAATCCGCGGCGGCATTCCGCACCCCGCCGGCGGTACCCAGGGGCTTATCTTCCACAATGAATTCCAGCTCAATATTTTTATATTTTCCGTCCTGATAATATTGTTGGATCTCCTCGGCCAAATACCGAAGGGTAACACAGGCCTGGGTTACCCCTGCATTTCCCAACAGATCCAGAATATAATCCATGGCCGGCCTGCCGCAAAGCCGTACCAAAGGCTTGGGCAGATCGCAAGTCAGCGGGCGCAGCCGGCTTCCCTCGCCACCCGCCAGTATAACTGCACGCATAATATCCTCCTTGTTTGTCATTGCTATTTAATCATTGGCAACATTAGTATTGACAAATTCGGAAGGAATTACCCGGCTCATTAAAAATGTATAAAAAAGAGACGGAGGAAACCCCCGTCTCTTTTTTATAGAAGATTAATTATTCGATGATTTCGGAAACAGCGCCGGAACCAACCGTACGGCCGCCTTCACGGATAGCAAAGCGGAGACCCTTTTCAATAGCGATCGGGGTGATCAGTTCAACGGTCATCTCAACGTTGTCACCGGGCATGCACATCTCAACGCCCTCCGGCAGGTTGATAACGCCGGTAACGTCGGTGGTGCGGAAATAGAACTGAGGACGATAGTTGTTGAAGAATGCGGTATGACGGCCGCCCTCTTCCTTGGTCAGGACGTAAACCTGAGCCTTAAACTTGGTGTGGGGGTTGATGGAGTTGGTTTTGCAGAGAACCTGACCACGCTCGATTTCAGTACGCTGAATACCGCGCAGCAGTGCACCAACGTTTTCACCAGCCTGAGCGAAGTCCAGAGTCTTTCTGAACATTTCAAGACCGGTAACAACAGTCTTTTTACGCTCAGTGGTAAGACCGATGATCTCAACCTCTTCGCCGGTCTTAATGGTACCACGCTCAACTCTACCAGTAGCAACGGTACCACGGCCGGTGATGGTGAAGACGTCCTCAACAGGCATCAGGAAGGGGAGGTCAGCCTTACGCTCAGGAGTCTTGATATAGTTGTCAACAGCATCCATCAGGTCGAGAATGCACTTGTACTCGGGAGCGTTGATGTCAGTGGAAGTGCACTCGAGAGCCTTCAGAGCGGAACCCTTGATGATCGGAATTTCGTCGCCCGGGAACTCTTCATGAGTCAGGGTGTCGCGGATTTCCATCTCAACCAGATCGATGAACTCTTCGTCGTCGACTTGGTCAACTTTGTTCATGAATACCACGATGTAGGGAACGCCAACCTGACGAGCCAGCAGCAAGTGCTCTTTGGTCTGTGCCATCGGGCCATCGGTAGCAGCGATAACCAGGATAGCACCGTCCATCTGAGCAGCACCGGTGATCATGTTTTTAACATAGTCGGCGTGGCCCGGGCAGTCTACGTGTGCGTAGTGGCGAGTCGGGGTGTCATATTCAACGTGATAAGTGTTGATGGTGATACCACGAGCTTTTTCTTCCGGTGCGTTATCGATCTGGTCGAATGCACGAGCAGAACCACCGTAGGTTTTAG
>JAKOTC010000252.1 GCA_029776465.1 Bacillota bacterium | reverse complement strand
GTCTTTAATCAGGCAGATCAGAGCGGCAGGGGGGGCGGCAGAGGCGTTTTGTGCGGATATCTCCCATTCTCAAGCCGTGCGGGATATGGTGGCTGCAGTGGAAAACCGTTTTGGGCCCATTGATTGTCTGGTGAACAACGCGGGGATCGCTCAGCAAAAGCTGTTTACCGACATTACACTGGAGGATTGGGAGCGGATGATATCGGTCAATCTCTCCGGAGTGTTTTATTGCTGCCAGGCTGTGTTGCCGGGTATGATCCGCCGCCACACGGGTTCGATTATCAATTTGTCCTCCATCTGGGGGATTACGGGCGCATCCTGCGAGGCGCATTATTCGGCGGTGAAAGCCGGCATTATCGGGTTGACCAAGGCGCTGGCAAAGGAAGTGGGGCCTTCGGGAATCCGAGTCAACTGCGTTGCACCCGGAGTGATTGAAACGGAGATGAATGCGATGATTTCGGCAGAGGATAGGGCAGCCCTGGCCGATGAAACCCCGCTGATGCGGCTGGGGACCCCTGAAGAGGTGGCAGAGTGCATTTATTTCCTGGCGGAAGAAAAATCCTCCTTCCTCACCGGGCAGGTTCTTAGCCCTAACGGTGGATTTGTGATATAGAATATATAGGAGATTATTCCCCACAATTAAGAGCCTTGGAGGAGCGCTATGGGTAAATTGATGGAGGGTTTTTATAATCGTCAGATCGAAGAAGAGGTCGCGATATATTTTGGAAAACCCTACAAAATATCTTCGGTAAAAAAGAATGAACACTCGGCAATGCATGAAACCGCCGTTTTCACCGACGGAAGCAAAAGCGTTTTTGTCAAGCTGGGGACCAATTCTTTTTCCGCAGACCAGTTCAAACAGGAGGCTTGGGGATTGAACTATATCCGGCAGCATTCGAAAGTAAAAACCCCTGAAGTGATCGGTGTGGTCGAGATGAAGGACTCGGTTCTGCTGATAATGGAGGCGGTGGATGTCAAACCGGTGGAAAAGAACAGTGACTGGGAAGTTCTCGGACGGGGGCTTGCCACTCTTCATCAAATCACTTGGGACAAATGCGGACTTGAAACCCATTCCTATTTGGGGATATTCTATCAGGACAACACCCCAATGGACAGCTGGGCGGAATTTTACGGTCAGAAACGACTAAGCAGCTCCATGCAGATGGCAGTGGATGCGGGCAACATGACCTCCGAGCAATGCAGACCGGTGGAAAAATTAATCGAGCGACTGCCTGAAATCGTCGGTCCCACCCAGCCAAACAGCCTGCTGCACGGGGACCCCTGGCCGGGCAACCTGCTGTTTAACGGCATCGAAATGATAGCCATTGATTGCAGCCTTTATTACGGTAATCGAGAAATCGATCTCTCCACCGTGGATTTTTTCTATCCGGTGTCAGAATATTTCTTTAAAGCCTACGATGAAGTATACCCGACAGATCCGGGGTATTCGGAAAGAAAAGCTCTCTGGCAGATCAATCAATGGCTGGGCCATGTAATGCTGTTTGGCGAGAAGTATATACCCCGGTTAATGGCTGCCGTGAATCAATATATTTAAAACAGAAAGCGAGCCTGTGCAAGCAGGCTCGCTTTGCTTTATTTTGCTTTTTGCATCTCAAGCAGGTTGGCTTTTGCATTCGCGATATGCTCTTTGGTAAGTGATTCGGCGAGATCCCCGTTTCTGCTCTTTATGGCTTCTAAAATCGCTCGGTGTTCGGAAACGGATTTATCCGCCCGACCGGTAGCCTTTACCGAGAGATCCCGGGCTCGTTTAATATAATTGTGAAAATTGGACAGCATGTACATCAGGGGACGGTTCTGGGATCCGTCATAAATCATTTTGTGAAAGCTGCTGTCCAGATGCCAGAGCTGTTCAAAGTCGGACTTGGACAGATAGAATTCCTGAAGCTCCACAATCTTCTGCATGGCCGCCGCTTTTTCCGAGTCAATGTTTTCGGCACAAAGCCGGGCGGCAAAACCCTCCACATGCATACGAATGGCATAGATGTCGTCAATATCCTTTTCCGACACCCCAATCACGACCGCACCTTTGTTCGGAATGTTTTTCACCAATCCCTCCAGTTCAAGCTGCATCAGGGCTTCCCGGATAGGAGTGCGGCTGACCCCCAGTTCCTGCGCAAGTTTGATTTCATTTAAGCTGTCACCCTCACGGTATTCACCATTGATAATGGCATCTTCCAAAGCATTAAAAACTCTGACTCGAAGGGAACCCATTTCGTTAAGGATCATTCCCTCACCCTTTCATTTCCGATTTGATTGCCGCAAACTCCCGAACCAGCCGATGCATTTCTTGGGTCGCGGATAACGGTTTGCCGGCCGCATTCATATTCACGGTCAATTCATTCATCTTTTTATTGATTTTTTTCCCGTCTTTTAAATTATACGCATGATTGGTCCAATATGCAATACCCGCCTGGCCGGAAGTTCATATAAACAAAGCAGGGCGCAACAAGCGCCCTGCTTTGTGTTTTATAGGCTAAAATTATTCTTTGTTGTAAAGAGCAGCCAAGCGAGTCAGATAGTCGTAACGGTCGGCGGCATCTTTGGCAGCCTGGTCGAAGAGAGCAGCTGCGTTTTCGGGGAAGGTTCTTTCCAGAGAGCTATAACGAGCCTCGGATTTCAGGAACTCTTTATAGTCTGCAGTGGGAGCCTTGCTGTCCAGAGTGAAGGGTTTCTCTGCAGCCGGGTTGTAGCGGAAGAGATGCCAGTAACCGGCCTCAACAGCCTTTTTCTCCTCGGGCTGAGAGTTGCCCATACCGCCTTTGATATAGTGGTTGATGCAGGGTGCGTAGGCAATAATGATGGAAGGACCGTTATATTCAGCGGCTTCTGTAATTGCCTTAATGCACTGGTTGTAGTCGGCACCCATTGCGACCTGAGCCACATAGACATAGCCATAGCTCATAGCAATAGAGGCAAGGTCCTTTTTCTTGACCTTCTTACCGGAAGCGGCGAACTGAGCGACAGAGCCCAAGGGAGAAGCCTTAGAAGACTGACCGCCGGTGTTGGAGTAAACCTCGGTGTCGAAGACCAACACGTTGACATTGTCACCGGAAGCAAGGACATGGTCTAAACCGCCGAAGCCGATGTCGTATGCCCATCCGTCGCCGCCGAAGATCCAAACGGATTTCTTGGCCAGCATATCGGTGTTGGCATCCAGATCGCGGTAAAGCTTGTCATAGTCGCATCCGCAGTTTCCGCATTCGGCAATTGCTTTTGCCAGAGCGGTTTTCACTTTTTCACCGGCGATGGCAGAGCCTTCGGTGT
>JAKOTC010000251.1 GCA_029776465.1 Bacillota bacterium | reverse complement strand
TGATCACTTAATAAGACCAGGAATAATAACTGGCGGCGTCAATGAGCGTAAGAATATACACGATTAAAATGACTGTAATCAACACCGTGCCGATAATGGCGGTTACCAATCCCGCCGTCGCCAGGTTTTTGTGCGTGCTTTTCAAACCGAATGCGGAGAGGATAATGCTCGGAATACCCAGGATGGCGCCGGTGCAGGTGAGGATGGACAGCAAGCCCAGAACAAAACCCGCAATAGCAAGACCATCTTTGCTCTTGTCACCCACAGGAAGAGGGTTGGAAGGGTAAACATAGGGGTTTGAAACAGGCTGATTGGGATTGGGCTGCTGATAAGGCGGATACTGGGGCGGGCGATATGCGTTATTTTGCTGGTAAGCAGAATAGGCAGGAGGCGCTTGATATGAACCCGGCTGCTGTTGGTAAGGATTCTGGGGCTGTGGGGGTCTTTGATAATAGGCCCCGGGTTGCTGGTAGGGAGTCTGAGGCTGACTGCCCGGAGGAAGTTCCCACTGCTTTGGCTGGTTTTGCGTAGATTCTTCGGTTTGAACATCCTGAGGGTCCTGGGGATTGGAATCAGGAACGTTGGCGTTGGGATCTGCAGGATCCTGATCCGGAGTCCAGTTTTGATTCAGCTGTTCTTCGTTCATATCGAAGCACCCTTTCATAATATATTTAACGAGATCCGTATTTTAAAATTGTGGAGCGCATAAAAAGAATGAAAATCAGAGCCAGCACCGTAATGGCAGTTCCAAGCGCGGATAAGGTCAGCCCGGCCATGGAAAGGTTTTTTCTTCTGCTCTTTAAGCCTTTCACAAAAAAAACAAGCCCCGGAATTCCTAAAAAGAAAATGCAGCTGACCACCGATACAAGTCCGAGAATAAAGCCGGCAATGGCAAACGGGTCACTTTTGGGATCTCCCGGGTCGGATTGTGCATCTTTGATTGGATCGGTTAAGTCCGGACCGGTCTGCAAAGCTGTCTCTTTTTCATCCGGATTTTCCGTTTGGGGCTGAAGGTCTTCCGGGGGTATTGGGGTATCATGTTTTTTGTGCTCGTCTTCCATGATCCGTGAACCCCCTTTCAATTATGGAGTTCTTTAATCTAATTATACTCATCATAGTATAAATCCCCCCTTTTGTCAATCTTTAGCTTTTACTTTCAATACGTCAACAGCGCCCGAAGAATATCCCTCAGGCGCTGTGGATGAGTGTTTATTCAAGCCATTTGTGGATGGCGTCCCGCAGGAACTGGGCCAGACCGGGCTGCTTTTCGTCATAATAAGCTTTAAAGCGCTCGTCGTTGACATAGAGATCTGCCAGCTCTATGTGAGCTTCTTTGGTATATTGGGGCCAGTATCGGCAAATCCATTCCTTGTGAAGGGCGGCAGCCTTCTGAGCCTTTTCATTGCCCGGGTCTCCGGTTTTCATCGCTTCTTTCAGCAGCGAGATCATTTCGGCTTCTATTTGCTGCAAATCCTTGTATTCTTCCTTTGTCATATCAGCCAGCTTTCGATTGGCGCTTTCTATGGATTCCTCTCCGTATTTTTCACGGATTTCCCTGCCATACTTTTTTTCGTTTTCCTCAATCAATTCCTTTTTAAAACCCTCAAATCGTTCCTGATCGGACATGGGGATTCCTCCTTCTGCTTCATGAATGGTTTTCTCAAGATTGACTATCAATTTATCCAGTGCTTCACGCCGGCGGATCAGCTCCTGCTTCTGCTTTTTTAAAACCGCCACCGGATCGGAATCTTCCCTGTCCAGCAGGGTTTTGATTTCCTTCAATTCCACCCCCAGCGTTTTAAAAAACAGGATTCTCTGCAGCCGTTTCAGCTCTGCCGAGCTGTAAAAGCGGTATCCCGCGGCGTTTGTCCCGGCCGGCTTCAACAGGCCGATTTGATCATAATACCGCAGGGTTCGGGTGCTGACCCCGGACAGTTTGGCCGCCTGTTGAATGTCATATAAAAATCCTTCCATAAATACCTGCCTTTCTTGGGATGATCGCACCGGATCCTCTTGCGTGTTTTAACCCCGGCGCTGAATCGGTTCATCCCGCAGAGGACATATTCAGCATACACCTTAACGTTGCGTCAATGTCAAGAGGAAATTTTATTTTGGCGTGCTATAAAATCTAAAATTTTTATGCAACAGATGAAGGCAACCATCAATACCACAGCAGCCGTTTCCTATTATGGAAAGCGGCCTGTGGTTGCCTGACGGACCTTTTATCAGGTATACAGCGGCTCCAGGCTTTATAGCTTCGGGCTGTTTTTTATTTTAGGGAAACGGTTGAAAGTTCACGGATAATCTTAACGGGAGCGGCGAATTTCAGCTTCCGTTTTGTTTAGATAAAAGTGGAAAGACTAATGCCGTTATGGTATAATGCAGGTAATCTGTTTAGAGGAGCAAACCCATGAAATACGATATTGTTTTACTGGATGCGGATAATACGTTATTTGACTATAAAAAAGCCGAAACCGCCGCGCTGGAGGCTTCGTTTCGCTTCTTTAATCTTGATTTCTGCCCGGAGAACGCCGATGAATACCGCCGGATTAACCAGTCACTCTGGGAGCGGCATAACAGGGGCGAAATCGGGGTGGATGAGCTGAAGATCGAGCGTTTTCGCCGGTTGTTTGAAGCCCTGGGTGTTCGGCGGGATCCGGTCGAGGTGGGCAGTTATTATCTTGAGCGGCTGGGGGATAACGCCCAACTGCTTGACGGAGCGCTGGAGCTTTGCAGCGCCCTTTCAAAGCAATGCAGGCTGGCCATCGTTACCAACGGCGTCTCCCGCACGCAGCGCAGGAGGCTGGATGCTTCCCCCATCCAAAAATATTTTGAAAAGATTTTTATTTCGGGAGAGATGGGCTGTCAAAAGCCCCAGAAGGAATATTTTGATCTGGTGCTGGAAGAGATGAAGGCTTCGGACAAAAGCCGGGTCTTGGTGGTGGGGGATTCCCTTTCCTTGGATATTCAGGGGGCGAATAACGCCGGGCTGGCGTCCTGCTGGTATAATCCCGAGGAATTGCCCCTGACCGGGACCGCACGGCCGGATTATATTATCTCCAGGCTTTCCGACCTGTTGGACATTGTAGAATAGAGGGAAGAGCCATGATACTCTCCGCTTCCCGCAGAACGGATATCCCCTGCTATTATGAGCGGTGGCTTTTAAACCGCCTGAAAGCCGGAAGGGTGCTCGTTCGAAATCCCATGAATCCCAACCGGGTCAGCCGAATTACTTTTTCCTCCGAAACCATAGACTGCATTGTATTTTGGACAAAGGATCCGGCGCCTTTGATGCCCCATTTGGAAACAATCCGTAACATGGGATATGAATTTTACTTTCAGTATACCCTGACGCCCTATGATCAAAGAATGGAGAAAAATCTTCGAGACAAAGAGGATCGGACGGAAGCCTTTATCGAATTGAGCAAAAGGGTCGGAAAAGAGCGGGTGGTCTGGCGGTATGACCCCATAATCCTCAATTCCTTTTTAACGTTGGATTATCACCGGCAGGCCTTTATCCGCCTTTGCGAAAAGCTGTCTCCATATACCGAATGCGTGACCATCAGCTTTGTCGATCTTTATCCGAAGCTGAAGACGGATCTGCTTCGGCCAATCACCCCGGAGGAAATGGCCGTTTTGAGTGAGTATATCGGCAGAACCGCCCGGGAGTATGGCCTTGTGCCGAAAGCCTGTTGTGAAGCAATGGATTTCAGTTCCTGCGGCATCGGGTCTGCCGGCTGCATCGACCGGTCGCGGATCGAAAAACTGATCGGTTGTCCTCTCGCTATAGGGCCGGATAAAAACCAGCGGGCCGGCTGCGGCTGTGTGGAAAGTGTGGATATCGGGGCCTATGATACCTGTTTGAACGGGTGCGTTTATTGCTATGCCAACCGCGGCCCGGATACCGCCCGGATAAGGTTTGAGCGTCACGATCCTCTGGGTGAGATGCTGATCGGCGGCCTGCAGGAAGGGGACAAAGTGACCGAGAAGCCGGCGGTGAGTGCGAAGCAGACACAACTGAGTTTATATTGAAAACCGAGCGCAAACGGCGGTTTTAAAGAAAAACAAAAAACCGGAGTGGAAAATCCACTCCGGTTCTGTTGGTGAGCCATCGGAGGCTCGAACTCCGGACCCCAGGCTTAAAAGGCATGTGCTCTACCGTCTGAGCTAATGGCTCGCACCCGCTTTTTTCGAGCGCTTTGCTATTATAGCATACCCCGATTTTTTTGTCAACATTCTTTTTAAATTTTTTGGCCAAATTTTCGCAATCCATTTATATGGGTTATATGGGGAAATGCCACATCGTTTAGTCTTGTCGATGTTTAAAAGATTTCGTATAAACTGAATACCGGTGTTTCATTTTCCATACCTAGATAAGTATGCCTCGAAAGCCCGTAAAATGCATTTTTTAAATTTTTTCATGGAATTAGTGAAAATATTACATATAATCCAAATAATAGATGGAATTGTTTGTGAACTATTCACCGTTGACATTCGATTTTTATTTGATATAATGAGAATAATCTAAATACAGGTAAAGGCAATGAAGGGGCATAAACAAAACCTCCGCTTTTTCAGAGAGCCGCCGTTTTGGTGCGAGGCGGTAAAAGCAGTTTTGCATACATCTCCCCTGAGCCTTGCGCCGAAACCGTTTGGGAGTAGACCGCAACGGGTGCCCGCCGTTAAAAGGGATAACCATTCGTGAGAGTGGGATTTGAGAGGATACAGAGTCTCTGTATCAATTAGAGTGGTACCGCGGAGTAGTCTTCGTCTCTATGAGTGAGACGAGGGCTGTTTTTTTATACTTTTTCACATTGCTAACGGCAGAAAGAAGGGGTTTTCAATGCAGATGATGGGAGCTAAAATTGTCATAGAGTGCCTGTTGGAACAGGGGGTGGATACCGTTTTTGGGTATCCCGGCGGCAATATTATCAACGTATATGATGCCATGTATGACTATCGGGACAAAATCCGCCATGTGTTAACCTCTCACGAACAGGGAGCCGCCCATGCCGCAGACGGGTATGCCCGCGCCACCGGGAAGGTGGGTGTGGTGATGGCAACCTCCGGGCCGGGAGCAACCAACCTGGTCACCGGCATTGCCACCGCCTATATGGACTCGGTTCCCCTTGTGGCCATTACCTGCGGGGTTTCTCTGCCCATGCTGGGCAAAGACAATTTCCAGGAGGTGGACATCACCGGCGTGACCATGCCCATCACCAAACATAATTTCATCGTAAAAAGCACTCAGGAGGTGGCCTCCACCATCCGCCGGGCCTTTGAAATCGCCAGGGAGGGTCGGAAGGGTCCTGTTTTGGTGGATATCCCCAAGGATATTACCGCCGGGGTGGCAGAGTTTGAGCCCTATAAACCTCCCTTAAGAGCCCTGCATAAATTCAGCCGCAACCAGAGTATTATCTGTGCATCCGAGCTGATTGAACAGGCTGAACGCCCGGTGATTTACGCGGGGGGCGGCGTGGTCCAGTCCAATGCCTGCGACGAGCTTTATCAGTTTGCAAAATTGATTGATGCGCCGGTTGCCCTTTCTTCTATGGCTCTGGGCGCTTTCCCCGTCCAGGATGAACACTATCTGGGTCTGATGGGAATGCACGGCACCAAGCTGTCCTCCTTTGCGGTTTCGGAGTGCGATCTTTTAATCGCGGTGGGGGCCCGTTTCTCTGACAGGGCCATCGGTTCGCCGAAAGGTTTTGCCAAACAGGCCCGGATCATTCACATTGACATCGATCCGGCTGAAATCAATAAAACCGTGGTGGTGGATCATTCCATCATCGGCAATGCCAAGGAGGTGCTGGCCTCCCTTTGTGAGATGACCAGCCGCTGCTTCCACCCGGACTGGATGGAAACCATCTCGAAGGTGCGCAGCCAGTTTTCCATGGATATGCCGAAAATCGAAATTGCCAATCCTCAGGAGATCATCGAAAGCATCTGGGCGGCTTCGGATGAAAAAACCACACTGGTCACCGACGTGGGACAGCATCAGATGTGGGCCTGGCAGTATTATCCCC
>JAKOTC010000250.1 GCA_029776465.1 Bacillota bacterium | reverse complement strand
GCCATCGCAGGAAAAAATGTAATGGTCATCGTATAATTTTCCGCAGTTTAGACAGTAGTTTCTTTTAATTGACCCATGCAGCTCCAGCACATTTTGGCTTCCCGCCGCCTGATGCAGACCATCAATGTTTTGTGTGATGACTGCCCGAAGCTTTCCGACGGCCTCCAGCTCTGCCAGCTTGAGATGTGCCGCATTGGGGCGAATTCCGGAGATCATCAATTTGTCCTTATAGAATCGGTAAAATTCATCCGGATGGGCGATGAAGAATGAGTGGCTCAAAATCATTTCGGGAGGATAAGCATATTGCTGATGATACAGTCCGTCCTGACTGCGGAAATCAGGGACGCCGCTTTCGGTGGATACCCCGGCCCCGCCGAAAAATACAATATTGTCCGAGTCATCAATTTTTTGCTGCAATTTTTCCATCTCATCCACCGATATCCACCCCTTTAATGAAATGCTTTTTTCATCAGGCGAAATGCAACAAATTTAGATAATCCGTAGGAGGTCAGTAAAAGCAGAGCGCCCCCAATGAGAATCAAGCCCCACACCATTTCGATGGTTACCTCAAAGGGAAGATTGAGCATCCCTTTCAGCTGAGAGCAGATCGTCCTTTCTCTTAGCGCAAGGAATGCGGAACATGTACATACGAAAAACAGGATGCCGGTTGAAATTCTATTCATGAGTCGGGACTTTCGCCAAACGGTTTCCCGATTATACCCCTGTGCAATGCCGGCTTGTGTCGCCGCAGCGACCGCTGCAATACACACGAATGTGTTAAAAACCGGAAAGCCCATAAAAAAGCCATAGACCATCACCGTGTAGAAGAGCTCAATCAAAATGATGGCCCAAAATGAAAGCCGGAAAAGCCGCATCAGCTGCCGCCGCAGAAGGATAATCTCCAGAAAGAGGCCAATAGCAAAGGCAATCAGGGGCACGAGGGGGAAAAAGGATTCCGGGGGCGAGAAAGGCAGGCTTCCCCACCAGACTGTCAGCATGAAGACAACCGGAAGAATCGGAGCCAGAACCAAAACCGAAAAGATTTTTTCTGCTTTCGACACAGAGAATCCCTCCCTGTCTAATAAAGAATCACGTGACGGCCGACCAGACGGCACCTGCGACCCCGGCAAGCAGGGTGAGGAGAATGGGATTGATGTTGAATTTGATGTTGGCTAGGGCAGTCACTGCAAAAATACCCAGCAGAAACAGAGACACGGTTCCCAGGGGATCAGCGAAGATATTGGAAAGGCTGGCACCCTCATGGAGCAAAACCCCGGAGGCGATGGTTAAAGCGGCGGAGGCAATCAAGCCCACGGCGGCCGGCTTTACTCCCATTAAAAAACCGTTCATGATTTTATTATCCCGGAATTTAATCAGAAAGTGCATGGCCAGGGATACCAGTAAAAAGGAAGGCAGGGAGACTCCCACAGTGGCAGCAAGAGCCCCCCAGAAGCCGCTACTCAGATATCCCACATAAGTTGCCGCGTTGATGGCAATCGGTCCCGGCACCACCATATCCAGGGCGTTCAGATCGGCCAGCTGAGCCAGGGTGATCCCGAATTGCTGGGACTCGGTCATGATCATGGACAGCATGGCATAGCCGCCGCCAAATCCCATGAGCCCCACTTTAAAGAAAACATAGAACAGTTTTAAAAGCTCGGGGATCATTTTGCCGCCCCCTTCCCCGCTTCGGCTTTTACAGGCTTGAATTTCTGATAAAGAATCCCTGCGATGCCGGCGGCAAGGATGATCAGAGGAGTGCTCAGGCTTGTAAATAAAACCAGAGCCAGCGCAAACAGCATCAGCAGGATGCTGAAAGCAGATTTAATATTGTGCTTTCCAAGGGTGACCGCAGCGGACAGCACTAAAGCCGCCGAGGCAGCGCGGATCCCCTGAAAGGCGCCCACCACCGGTCCTTTTTGAGGAACGAACTGAAGCGCGATGGTGGCGGCGATCATGATGACAAAAGCGGAAAAGGTGGCGCCAAAGCCGGCCACCAGCATTCCGATGGTTCCGGCTGCCCTTCTTCCCACAAAGGAAGCGCAGTTGAGGGCGATGACACCGGGCAGGGTTTGAGAGAGAACGCCAAACTCCATAAACTCATCCTTTGACATCATTTGATACTTATCCACAACGTCCTTTTGGATGACCGGAAGCATGGCAAGCCCACCTGCAAAGGTGAAAGTCCCAGCCTTAAAAAAGATGACAAATAGATGCCAAAGGGTTTTAAGATCGATTTTTTTCATGAGTCCTCCATGCCGAGCAAGGGATATCTGTCATTTAAAAACTTTGTGATAACGTTCAATGGCGCTTTGAATAATGTTCAAAGCATCTTCTCTTCCCTTCACCGAGTCTACCGCAGTTTCCTTATTTTCCAGCTGTTTGTAAACGGAAAAGAAGTGCTCCATCTGGTTGAAAATATGGGCGGGCAGGTCGGCAATCGTCTGGTTTTTCTGATAGGTGGGGTCGGAGAAAGGAATGGCGATGATCTTTTCGTCATTTGCTCCGTTATCCACCATGTTGATGACCCCGATGGGGTAGCACTGCACCAGGGTAAGGGGGATGATGGGCTCGCTGCAGAGCACTAACACATCCAGGGGGTCATTATCCTCCCCGTAAGTCAGCGGGATAAAGCCATAGTTTTCGGGGTAATAGGTTGCGGTGTATAATACCCGGTCCAGCCGAAGCAGCCCGGTGGATTTATCCAATTCGTATTTCAGGTTGCCGCCTTTGGAGATTTCGATGACAGCGGTGAAATTGTCGGGTTTTACAAGTTCGGGGTTGAGGTCGTGCCAGATATTCATGAAAAGCTCCTTTCTCCTGACAGCACAGAAACAAAACCCTGCTCTTTCAGCGGATAAACTGCCGATACAGCTCCGGGTCCGCTGTCTGACCGGCGGCGGCAAGGCAAACCGGGCCTTTCAGCAGGGAAAGCATTTCGTTAACGTCCTGATGGGTGACAGCCTCCAACTCGGCCAGAAGCTGATCCTCACTTTTATAGGGAAGGTTGTAAATTTCCCGGCGGCCGATTCCCATGGCCAGATTGTAGGTGTTCTCGTAACTCATGGCAATGCCGGCCCGCACCTGATTTTTTGCCCGTATAAACTCGGATTCGGTTACACCATCGGTTAACTTATTCAGGACATTCAGAATTTCAGCAAGAGCGGATTCCTGGTTATCCGGGGACACCCCCGCGGAAATGGAGTAGCAGCCGGCCCCCGCGTGATTGACCTGGTAGGAATAAATGGAATAGGCCAGCCCCAGCTCTTCGCGAATGCGCTGGAATAAACGGCTGGAGGCACCGCCTCCTACGATGGAGTTCAGCACGGCCAGCGGCACATTTCGATGATCTTCAATGGAGGGTGAGGGATAACCCAGCACGATATGAACCTGCTGGGTATCCTTTTTCTTGACCCAAATGCCGTTGGGCTGCCATATGGGCGGCTGGGGTGCAACAAAGTTGGATGAACCGGATAACGAGCCAAATAACTCCTGAGCCTTCTCCAGGATGCGCTGGCGGTCAAACTTGCCGCTGACAGCCAAAATCATCTGGTCAGGCCGATAGAAGGATTGATGGAATTGGCGTATTTCATCCACCGTCACGGCCTTAATGGTTTCAGGCAAACCGATAATGGTTCTACCCAAGGGGTCTTTCCCCCAAACGGCTTCATAGATGCCGTCTCCGGCAAGATCCTCGGGGCTGTCCTCATACATTGAGATCTCTTCTAAAATAACGCCCCGTTCAACTTCCACATCCTCCGGGGAGATCAGGGGATTGACCACAATGTCACCCACCAGATCGAGGGCATCGGCATCGTATTCGGAAAGGGCGCGGATATAAACACAGGTATATTCTTTCGTGGTAAAAGCGTTGCTTTGCCCCCCGATCATGTCGGTTTGCTCGGCCAGCTGCTGAGCGGTGCGCTTGGGGGTGCCTTTAAAGAGCATATGCTCGACAAAATGGGCAAGCCCCCACTGGCTCAGGGTTTCATAGCGGGAGCCGGCGCGAATAAAAACGGCGATGGTCGCGGTTTTTGCGGATTCACTGGGTTCTAATAGGATTCTCATTCCGTTCGGACAGAGAATTTTTTCCACATCATCAGGCCTTTCTTTGTAGTGTTGAAAGGGGGTACGAATTTATCGCACCCCCGTCATTATTAGTATGGCTTATCTTCTGTTGTTAAAACGTCGTTCTCCGTCCGGTCTTGAATCTGGACGGCGGGGCGGACGGGGCTTTTCCGGCGGAAGGGGTTTACCCTCGATTTGAGCGATAGCATCTTTCCGGGAGAGGTTCAAACGGCCCTGGTCATCAATCTCGGTAACTTTGACCATGATTTCATCCCCCACATTGACCACGTCCTCCACCTTCTCAACCCAGTTGAAGTCCAACTTGGAGATGTGAACAAGGCCTTCCTTGCCGGGAGCGATCTCAACAAATGCGCCGAAGCTCATCAAGCGGGTAACCTTGCCCTTATAGATGGCGCCGATTTCCGGATCGAAGGCAATGGTTTTAACAATCTGCATGGCGCGCTCCATGTCCTCCATGTTGATGGAGAAAATCGAGACACGGCCATCCTCCTCCACGTCAATTTTAACGTTGCAGTCGGCGCAGATTTTTTGAATGACTTTTCCGCCGGGACCGATAACTTCGCGGATTTTATCCACATCAATCTTAATGGTCTGCATTTTGGGCGCATATTTGGAAAGCTGGGGACGGGGCTTATCGATGCACTTCAGCATAACCTCGTCCAGGATATAGATTCTGGCCCTGCGCGTTTTCTCAAAAGCCTCTTGAATGATTTCCTTGGTCAGGCCGTCAATCTTGATATCCATCTGAATGGCGGTGATGCCTTTGTGGGTGCCGGCCACTTTAAAGTCCATATCACCGAAAAAGTCTTCCAGACCCTGAATGTCCACCATGGTGATCCAGCGTTCGCCCTCGGTTACAAGACCGCAGGAGATGCCGGCAACCGGCGCGGAGATGGGAACACCTGCATCCATCAGAGCCAGTGTTGAACCGCAGATGGAACCCTGGGAAGTGGAACCGTTGGAGGAGAGTACCTCGGAGACCAAACGAATGGTATAGGGGAACTCATCCTCGGGCGGAATGACCGGCAACAAGGCGCGCTCAGCCAATGCGCCGTGGCCGATTTCACGACGGCCGGGGCCGCGGCTGGGTTTGGTTTCACCCACCGAATAGGATGGCATATTATAATGGTGCATATAACGCTTATTCTCTTCCCCGTCAATGCCGTCCAGCAGCTGCTTTTCACTGATGGGGCCCAGGGTGGCAACGGTCAGGCACTGAGTCTGTCCGCGGGAGAAAAGGCCGGAGCCATGGGTGCGGGGCAGCAGGCCGACCTC
>JAKOTC010000249.1 GCA_029776465.1 Bacillota bacterium | reverse complement strand
GCATCCGATGCCCTTCGGGGCGTGGAATTTGTGGCCTGCCAAAGACAGCATGTCGATATGTTGGGCTTTAACATCAATGGGCACATGGCCAAAGGCCTGAACCGCGTCGGTGTGGAACAGCACCTGATGTTTTGCGCAAATTTCTCCGATCTGGGCAATGGGGTTCACCGTTCCGATTTCGTTGTTGGCATACATAATGGAAACCAATGCAGTGTCGGGACGAATGGCTGCCTCCACATCCTCGGGGCGAATCAGGCCCTCCCGATCGGGTTTGATATAGGTAACTTCATAACCTTCTTTTTCAACGGCTTCCGCCACTTCCAGCACGGCATGATGCTCATAAGCCGTTGTGATCAGGTGTTTTTTGCCCTTTTTCGCCTGAACGGCAAGGCTTCCTCGAATGGCCCAGTTATCTGCTTCCGAACCCCCCGAGGTAAATAAAATTTCCTTGGGATCCGCATTGAGCGCTTTCGCAATCTTTCTCCTGGCATCCTCAACTGCGACACGGGCGCGCTGACCGGGAGTATGCAGGCTGGAGGGGTTGGCGTATTCTTTGGTTAAATACTCAGCCATAGCCGCAGCTGCCTTATCACTGACTCTGGTTGTAGCGGCATAATCCGCATAGACCGTCATCTTATTCATTTTATTCTCCTCGATTCTATTTTGACTAACTGCTTCCTATTAATATAATACACCAAATTAGTAGGAATTGCAAGTATTATTTGATAAAAATTTATCGAAATTTTTTAATTGCTTCGGTGGCCAGCTTGTCACAGCGTTCGTTTTCGGGATGGCCGTCATGGCCCCGAACCCACTGAAGCCGCACCTTATGTATTTTCATTAATTCCAGAAGCTTTTGCCACAGATCGGCATTTTTCGCGGGTTCCTGTTTATTTCGCATCCATCCGGCAGCCTGCCATTTTTTTGCCCAGCCCAATTCAATGCCGTTGATCAGGTATTGTGAATCGCTGTACAGCAACACCTCACAGGGTTCTTTCAGAGCAGAGAGCCCCACAATGGCCGCCATCAATTCCATTCGGTTATTGGTGGTTACCGCTTCGCCCCCGCTGATCTCCTTTTCATAGTCGCCGTAGCGCAGAATAACCCCGTATCCTCCCGGCCCCGGATTTCCCGAGCAGGCTCCGTCGGTAAAAAGCTCCACCTGTTTCATGGGTTTCCTCCCATACTTCGTATTATAATCATTATTCTCTATAAAAGAGACTTTACTCCCCTGCCTGGGCAGGGGAGTTTTATCATGCAGAACAGCCGGAATCCTCAATAATCTTTCCATCCGCAATCCGGATCAACCGGCTGCAGGAATTGGCGATCCTTTCGTCATGGGTGATGAGAACGATAGTTCTGCCCTCTCGGTGCAATTCCAACAGTATGTCCATTACCTCCATGCCTGTACGGGAATCCAGGTTTCC
The DNA here is from genome assembly GCA_029776465.1 of Bacillota bacterium. Classification (GTDB taxonomy): domain Bacteria; phylum Bacillota; class Clostridia; order Oscillospirales; family JAKOTC01; genus JAKOTC01. Next base: position 7,581 of record JAKOTC010000249.1, on the reverse strand, counting down.
GGTGGGCTCATCTGCCAAGATCATGGGGGGGCGTGCCGCAATAGCACGGGCGATTGCGGCGCGCTGCTGCTGTCCGCCCGAAAGCTGAGAAGGCTTATGATGAGCACGATTGGAGAGTCCCACCCGCTCCAATGCCTCGGCAGCCAGCTTTTTGCGCAGCTCCCGGTGAATCCCCCGGTAGACCAGGGGCAGCTCCACATTTTCCATTGCAGTCAGGGATGGGATCAGATTGAATCCCTGAAAGATAAATCCGATCTGTTCGTTTCGAATAATAGAAAGCTCGTTGTCCTTCATATTGGATACCAGACATCCCGATAATCGGTATTCTCCCTTTGTGGGGACATCTAAGCATCCCAGTATGTTCATCAAAGTGGATTTTCCCGAACCGGACTGACCGACAACCCCAATAAATTCCCCGTTAGAAATGCTCAGGGAGACTCCATCCAGGGCACGAACCTCGTTTTCGCCCGGATTATAAATCTTATAGACTTCCGATACTTCAATCAAAGCCATCTTAAAGCCCCCTTTTTTCTGGATTATTTTGTCCAGAGGGGCTGTTAATTATGATAAGGAAGCGCTATATTTTTTGATTTTATAGGGTGAGTATTTTTCAACTAATTTCTCATTTGTCTCAACGGTTTGCTCTTTCATATAGTCGTTGAGATAGGTGATGAACTCGGTTTGCTTTAATTTGTAAACCACTCTATACTTGAAATACTCAAATTGCGTGTCGGTTTCGAGGGGATCGAATTTCTGATAGACAAAAATGGTTTTAAAGTTTATATCTTTTTCAAAAGCGGCTTTCCCGAATTCAAGTTTTTTAACTTCGTTGATCATATTGCCGGTATAATTGGCGGTATCCATTTCAAAGGTTTCAGCTTCGAGGGGTTCCACATCCGCCTTGTCCTTTACATAGCCCTGCTCAAGTTCCCATTCGGCATTGACTACATCGATGCTGGTGCCGTTGTTAATGCGTTCCACCATCTCGGCGGCCTTGCCTTCCAGCTCTTTAATGGTGTCCTCATCCAAATCAACATAGGCGCCGTACTCAGCGTCATATTTATAGATGGGAATTTGAATGACCTTCAGCTTTGCATAATCGGCGGCAAAAGCGGCTTTTTGCTCTTCCAAAGAAACCGGGTTGGTGCCGTTTTCATAATAAATGCTTTTGAAGAGATATTTGTTCTTATACTGGTTGGTGATCCAGGCTTTATAGCTCTCCAAGCCGATGCCGTTGCTTTCAAAATAGGCTTTGTTCTGCTCATAGAGCTGTCGAGAGTCGTTTTTAATTTCCGCCAGCTCTTCATCGGAGAGAGAAAATACGTTTTCAGCGAAAAGCTTTTCAGTGGCGATATAGGTGGTTAAATCCTGATTGGTCAGGTCTTTGACCCAGGTATACGCGTCCCGTTGATCGATGGGACTGAGCTGTTTCATTTGTTCTTTAATGGATAAAGAATCGAAATCACTGCCAACGCCCATTTTTTCTGCAAGATTGGTGTAGGCATTCAATTGGATTATCAGATATACGCCGGGCAGGATGGTGACATCTCCTGATTTGACAACATAGGAAGCGTCATAACATCCTCCCATTGTCAAAATAAAGGCAAGCAGGATTGCGAGGGCGGTAATCCTTTTTGTCATGAATTGAAACCTCCTATTTTTGATACAAGCTTTATTTTATACTAAAGTGAGACAAAGTGCAAGAACTTCGCCGATTTTTAAGGCATTTCTCATAAAACTCTCACGAAGAAGCGATTTTCTCCAGCTGGCCCAGCACTTCGGACAGGGCTTCTTTCGAGTTTTGATTCTTGCCCTTTCGGATATAAATATGGGGCTTGACCGAGGAAGCGTTTACCATGACCCGGCCGCGGAGAGCGGCGGAAAGCTTGGACACTTGAGCCATGTCCACCTGAACGGGGTAGAGCACGATGCCATCGCCCTGCTCTTTGACCTCTTTAATCCCCTGAGCGGCGGCCCGGTTGCGGATAGTGGCAATTTCCATCAGGCTCTTCACGGCCTCCGGCGGCTCGCCAAAGCGGTCGATCAGCTCATCCAGCACATCGCTGGCGTCCTCCTCGCTGCGGATAGCGGCGATCTTGCGATAGATATCCAGCCGCTGGGGCGGGTGCTCGATATAGTTTTGGGGGATATAGGCATCGATGGAAAGATCCACAACACAATCGGTGACCGTTTTGACCGGCTCGCCTTTTTCCTCTGCGATGGCTTCGGAGAGCAGGCGGAGATACATCTCATATCCCACGGCTTCCATGTGCCCATGCTGCTGGGCGCCCAGCAGGTTGCCGGCTCCGCGGATCTCCAGATCCCGCATCGCGATGGCAAATCCCGAGCCGAACTCGGTGAATTCCCGGATGGCTTCCAGCCGTTTGGTGGCAATCTCCGAAAGGGCTTTGTCTTTTTTGAAAACCAGATAGGCAAAGGCCCGGCGGTTGGAGCGTCCCACCCGCCCCCTGATTTGGTGCAGCTGGGAAAGCCCCATCCTGTCGGCATTTTCAATAATCAGGGTGTTTACATTGGGCACGTCCACCCCGGTTTCGATAATCGTGGTGCAAACCAGAACATCCAGTTCTCCAATCAAAAGCTGGCGCCAGACTTCCCCCAGTTCTTCCTTGTCCATTTGTCCGTGGGCAAACCCCACCCGGGCATCGGGAAGCAGTTCGCTGATTTTATTCGCTGTTTGCTGAATATCATCAATGCTGTTATGAATCCAGTAAACCTGACCGCCCCGGCGCAGTTCCCGTTTGATGGCGTCGATGAGCATTCCCCAATCCATTTCGGCCACATAGGTTTGGACGGGATGGCGGTCCTGTGGGGCTTCTTCAATCACCGACATATCCCGCAACCCCGATAAAGCCATGTTCAGAGTGCGTGGAATGGGGGTAGCCGATAGGGTCAGAACATCCACCGAAGGGAAATTTTCTTTCAGCTTCTCTTTATGAGCGACCCCGAACCGCTGCTCTTCATCCACAATAATCAGTCCCAGCCGGGCGAACTTAATGTCCTTTTGCAGCAGACGGTGGGTGCCGATGATAATGTCCAGATCGCCGGTGGCAAGCTTGGCGGTGATTTGGCGCTGATAGCTGGCCGAACGGAACCGGGAGAGCATGTCGATTTTGATCCCAAAGCCGGACATCCGGCGAAGCGCGGTTTCATAGTGCTGCCAGGCCAGGATGGTGGTGGGCACCAGTATCGCGCACTGTTTTCCGTCCATGACACACTTGAAGGCCGCCCGCAGCGCCACCTCCGTTTTGCCGAAGCCCACATCGCCGCAGAGGAGCCTGTCCATGGGAACCGGCTTTTCCATATCCGCCTTGATCTCCTCGATACAGCGAAGCTGGTCATCGGTTTCTTCATATTCAAAGCGTTCTTCAAATTCTTTCTGCCATTCATTGTCGGGTGAAAAGGCATATCCGGGCTGGCTTTGGCGCTTGGCGTAGAGAGTGATCAGTTCCTTGGCCATATCCTTGACCGCCGAACGCACCCGGCTTCGGGTTTTCTGCCACTCGGCGCTGCCCAGTTTGTTGAGCTTAATACGGGTATCCTCATCGGCTCCGATATACTTTGACACCAAATCCAGCTGGGTGACCGGAACATACAGGGTGTCCGACCCGGCATAGCGGATTTTAATGTAATCCTTGGTCACCCCGCCGGCGGTCATCTTGTGGACGCCCTCATAAACGCCGATTCCGTGCTCGGCATGCACCACATAGCTGCCGATCTTCAGTTCGGCTACGGACTGAATGCCCTTGCCTTTGTTGCTGCTCCGCTTTTTCCTTTTGGCATGGATCTGGCCGTGGGTAATCAGCGAGAAGCCCAATTCGGGATATTCGATGCCGGAGGAGAGGCTGCCCTCGGCCACATAGACGCGATTTTTGCCCAACTTAATCCCTTTGTCGGTGAAAACCGCAGGGATGCCGCTGTGGGTCAGATCGGACAGCACCGCCGATGCCCCCCGGTCGGTTCCGGCTAAAACCAATGCCGTGTAGCCCCGGTCCCTTGCCTCGCTCAGTTCTTCTTTGAGGGTGTCCAGCATGCCGCTCCAAACGGCTGTCTGTCGGGCATTGGTGGAAAGCAGAACCTCGGCGGCTTCCGTGATGGAGGTGCGGGAAAAGGTTTCAAAATTGACTCCGCCAGCACGGGCAATCTCAAGCGAAAGCTGGGCTTTATCCAGCCAGAAGTTTTCCAGCCCCTTGGTCAGCCAGCCGCTTTCAAAAGCGGCTTTGACTTCCTCCGAGGACCGATTGGCGAAATTTTTATATTCCTCCCATACGCGGGAGTATTCGGTGACAAAAACCAAGGGCTTTTCCAGATAGTCGAAGATGGTCTGGGGGTGGTCATAGATCAGCGGAAGATATCGTTCGATGCAGGGAGGAAATATGCCTTCCCGAAGGCGGGAGGCCTCATTTTTAATCCGGTCGGCGGCTGCTGCATAAGCTTTCCCCTTGAGCCCCGAAGCCAGCTTTTCCATTCGCTCGGCCAAAAGGGCGATATTTTCGGGCATGATTTCCCTGGCGGGGGTGATCTCCACAGAATCCACGGGGTCGGTTCGGCGTTGGGTGAGAACATCGAATTGGGCGATGGTATCCACCTCATCTCCCCAGAATTCAACCCGAACCGGAAGGGTGGAACTGGCCGGGTAAACATCCAAAATGCCGCCTCTGCGGGCAAACTGTCCCCGACCCTCCAGTTCTGCCACCCGGGTATAGCCGGCCGCGGACAGACGAGAGATGAGCTGTTCCAGATCACTTTTCTGCTCCGGTTCCAAACGGATTGTCCGCTGGGCCAGAATGTCTTTGGGAACCGTCAGACGGGCGGCGGATTCCAATGTGCAAACCACCACCCGCACTTCCCCGCAGGAGGCTTTATGCAGTACTTCAAGGGCGGCGTGCTCGAACTCTCGGGAGGAGGTTTCAACGCCCGAGAAAACAAAATCCCGAATGGGCAACAAAAAGACCCCGTCGCCCAGAAAAGTGCGCAGGTCATGGAGATATCGGGAGGCTTCGCCCTCATCGGTGCAAAGCACTATGGCCGGCCGGCCGGTGTCCAGCACCAGGGCGGAGATGATATGGGCGCGTGCGGAGGGGTGAAGACCCAACACCGCGGAAGGCCGTTTTCGGGTAATGGCATCCTTCAAAGCGGGATACTCAGGCAAGGCTGTGGCCAATTCGGCGAGAGTAAACGGCCTGGAAATCTGATCCTTCAATTTATCTGCCTTCTCTCTGTGATAACAACTTTGAAAACCGGCTTATTCCGTTTTGGGGGGCAAAGGCTTTTTTTTTGGCGTTATACCGGCTCATCGCCATATTTTCATTGCCCTGGGCAAGCAGTATGATCGCCCGGTAAAGGTCCTCCAGGACCTCGCTGATCGCCTTGCGGTCAGCTTCGGGAATGGTTCCCAGCACAAATTCATAGAGCGGCTGCTCTTTATGAAGTTTGCCCCCGATGCCGATTTTCACACGCAAGAAGTCGGGGGTTTTTAAATGTTGTTCAATGCTGGTGATTCCGTTATGCCCTCCGTCGCTTCCACCCCGGCGAAGCTTGAAGCTTCCGGGCGGAAGGGTGATGTCATCATGCATCACAATGACCTTCTGCGGAGGAATACGGTAAAAAGAGCAAAGAGCGCCGACCGCCTCGCCGCTGTTGTTCATGAAAGTCAGCGGTTTTTGAAGAAAACCCCGGTGACCCTCCAAATTCAATTCGTAGAATAGAGAGTTGAATTTGGCTTTTTCGGGCGCGGGATGCTTTTGCAGAATATAATCTGCGGCGATGAATCCCGCATTATGCCGGGTGTTGGCATAGGTTTGCCCGGGGTTTCCCAGCCCCACCACCAAGAATTCAAAAGTCTCTTTTTTTTGTCCAAACATAAAACATTGGCCTTTCTTTATTTTGTCCGTTACATCACGAAATCCGCAAAACCTTGCGGTCATGCGGTGTTCGTTATTCCATCTATATTTTAGGATGTATATGATGTATATATAGAATGTTCAGAGGAGAAATCATTTGCGCTTAAACAAAGAGGGTGGATACCGGGCGGTCATTGTAAATGCGGAGAATTGCTTCGGCAAAAACCGGCGCTGCCGGAAGAGTTTTAATTCTGCCGCCCAGGTTGTCCCGGGTGAAGGGAACAGTGTCTAAAAAGACCAGCTCTTTTATCGGGCTGGCGGCAATGCGCTCCAGCGCCGGGCCGGACAACACCCCGTGGGTTGCGCAGGCATATACCTCACGGGCGCCTCCTTGTGAAATCACGGCCTCCGCCGCGTTGACCAGGGTTCCGGCGGTGTCGACCATATCATCCACTAAAATCACCCGTTTATCCTTGACATCGCCGATGATATTCATCACTTCACAAACATTGGCGCGCTGGCGGCGTTTGTCGATAATGGCAAGAGGTGCGTCATATTTTTCGGCAAAATTTCGCGCCCGGGTCACCGACCCCAGATCGGGAGAAACCACCACCGTATCCTCTTTGCAATCTGCAAACTTTTCCAGGAAATAAGGCACCAGCAAGGGAACGCCCAGCAGATGATCTACCGGGATATTGAAAAACCCCTGAATTTGAGGAGCGTGCAGGTCCATGGTCAACAAACGGTTTGCTCCGGCGGCGGTGATCAGGTCGGCTACCAGCTTGGCCGAGATGGGATCACGGGCCTTGGATTTGCGGTCCTGGCGGGCATAGCCGAAATAGGGGATCACCGCGGTGATGCGAGCGGCGGATGCCCGCTTGAAAGCATCCATCATGATCAGCAGTTCCATCAGATTGTCGTTGACCGGGTTGCAGGTGGACTGTATGACAAAGACATCCGATCCGCGCACGGTTTCTTGAATGGAGACTGCAATCTCTCCGTCGGAGAATTTGCCCACTTCGGCTTTTCCAACCGTGCTGCCCAGTTGACGGGCGATTTCCTCTGCAACCGGTTTGTTGGAGTTTCCGGAGAAAATTTTAATGTCCTTGCCGTGTACAATCATTTTTTATCGCTCCCTTTGGTTTTTATACGACAGCCGTTATCTAAACACCGCTTTTTTTCTTTTTCCATGCAGCAACCCAGTTTTCCTTGTTGGTTTGCCTGCATCGGGCGATGGCCAGCGCATCAGGGGGGACTTCGTCGGTAACCGTGGAGCCGGCGGCGACATAGGCTCCCCTGCCTATCTTGACCGGTGCCACCAAATTGGAATTGCAGCCAATAAAGGCTTCGTCTTCCACGGTTGTTCGGTGTTTTTTGACGCCGTCATAGTTGACGGTGATGGTGCCGCATCCAAAGTTGACCTTTGACCCCACATCGGCATCCCCCACATAGCAAAGGTGAGCGAGGGAGGTTTTGTCGCCTATATTGGCGTTTTTAACTTCCACATAAGCCCCGATTTTTACGCCAGACTTAATATGGCAATGGGGTCTTATGTGGGAAAAGGGTCCGATCTTGGCACCGCTGTCTATTCTGCTTTCATAACATTGGGAACTGTTAATCCGAACATCCTCGCCGATCTGGCAATCCACAATCATGGTGTTGGGCCCGAGAATCGAGCCTTTGCCTACGGTGGTTTTTCCCTCAATGATGGTTCCGGGAT
>JAKOTC010000248.1 GCA_029776465.1 Bacillota bacterium | reverse complement strand
CCAGTTTTCCCAGATACATCACCCCGATGCGGTTGGAAATATGTTTGACTACGCTGAGATTGTGGGCAATAAAGAGATATGTCAGCTCCATTTTCCTCTGGAGTTCTTCAAACATATTGACCACCTGAGCCTGAATGGAAACATCCAGCGCCGAGATCGGCTCGTCGCAGACGATGAACTCCGGATTGACGGCCAGCGCCCGGGCAATTCCCACCCGCTGGCGTTGTCCGCCGGAAAATTCATGGGGATAGCGGTTGGCGTGTTCAGAGTTTAATCCCACCAGGCTGAGCAATTCAATAATCCGTTCGTGGCGTTCCTTTTTGTTGGCAGCCAGTTTATGAATATCGATGGCTTCGCCCACAATATCTCCCACGGTCATCCGGGGATCGAGGCTGGCATAAGGGTCCTGGAATACGATTTGCATTTTACGGCGATAGGGCAGCATATTTACATGAGTGATGTCAACGCCGTCATAAAAGATCTTACCGCCGGTCGGCTCATAAAGTCGGAGAATGGTACGTCCCGTGGTGGTTTTTCCGCATCCCGATTCTCCTACAAGACCCAATGTTTCGCCCTTGTTCACATAAAACGAAACATCATCCACGGCCTTGACCACTTTCTTTTCGAACAGTTTACCGCTGCTTACGGGGAAGTACTGCTTCAGGTGTTGAACTTCAACGAGTTTTTTGTTTTCCATATATTTCGGCCATGATTAGGCCTGCACCTCCCCTGCTTCAAATTTTTGCTTGTCCAAAAGCCAGCAGGCGCTTTGATGGCTTTCACTCAAATGAGTGTACTGAGGCATGGTTTTAATACAAATTTTCATACAGGAATTGCAGCGGGGAGCAAAGGGGCAGCCCGCCGGGGGATTCAGCATATCCACAGGCTGTCCTTCGATGGGAACCAGCGGTTTATGCTCGCGTTCATTCAGCTTGGGGATGCTTTTCAGCAGACCCTTGGTGTATTCATGGGAGGGGTTGTAGAAAATCTCATCGGTGGTTCCGATTTCAACCACTTTTCCCCCGTACATAACCGCGATGCGGTCGCACATGCCGGCAACCACGCCCAGGTCGTGCGTGATTAAGATAATGGACATGCCCAGCTTTTTTTTCAGATCCATCATCAGTTCGAGAATCTGAGCCTGAATGGTCATATCCAAAGCGGTGGTGGGCTCGTCCGCAATCAAAAGTTTGGGTTCGCAGGCAAGAGCCATGGCAATCATCACCCGCTGACGCATACCGCCGGACAATTCATGGGGATATTGTTTAAGCCTTTTGTCCGGTTCATTGATGCCGACCAGCTGTAAAAGTTCCCGGGCACGTTCACGGGCTTGTTTTTTATTTTTTTTGGGTGTGAAGGAGGATAACCTCTTCGATCTGATTACCGATTGTAAAAACAGGATTCAGGCTTGTCATGGGGTCTTGAAAGATGATGGAGATCTCATTGCCCCGCATTTTTCGCATTTCGCGTTCGGACATCTTATTAATGTGATGACCGTTAAAATAAAGGTTGCCTCCAATAAGGCGGCCGGGATATGCGGTAAGCCCCATCAGGCTATAGGCGGTAACAGATTTTCCCGAACCGCTTTCTCCCACAATTCCCAGAACTTCACCCTCCCGAACGGTGAAGGAGACATCGTTTAAGGATTTAACTTCGCCGGCAGGAGTGAAGAAGGAAAGGCGTTCGTTTTCTATTTGAACAAGATATTCACTCATTAATTTTTCTCCTTCCGTCAACTTTTCATCTTGGGGTCGAAGGCATCCCGCAGTCCGTCACCAAACAGGTTGAAACTGAGGATGATCAGGCTGATCAGAACAGCAGGCGCAATCAGCAAATAGGGGTATGTGTTGATGCCATTGATTGCGCTGCTGGCCAGCGATCCCAAAGAGGGTAGCGGAACGGCAACACCCAAACCGAGAAAGCTTAAAAAGCTCTCGGTAAAAATGGAACTGGGGATTTGCAGGGTGGTGGTAACAATTAAAGTACCGATGCAGTTGGTCAAAAGATGTTTGCGGATAATACGGCCGTGAGAAGCCCCCAGCGCTTTTGCGGCAGTGACATATTCACTTTGTCTCAGCGTCAGCACCTG
>JAKOTC010000247.1 GCA_029776465.1 Bacillota bacterium | reverse complement strand
TCCACCATTCGGATGGACATGATGGCATTCTGAAGCTCATCTGAAATTCTGTTGATATAGGCACCCACTTGCTTGACTTCCTTCGACATTTCGGGGAGGTCATAATCCAGACTTAACCTTGAGGAAATATGCATAAACGAGTTTTTGGCAATAAAAAGTTCGGAGATCGTATTCATCATTTTATCGATTTTTTCCTGACTGACCCGGATGCTCTGAACCATGGCGCTCTTTGCCTTGTCCTCGGCTTTATCGGCTTTCGGCTCTTTCTCCGGTTCCCGGCGGGGCATGGCGGGCAGAGACCGGGCCGGTTCGCCGGAGCCCTCCCGGAGCCGGTCTATATCTTCGCGGATGGCCTCCAAGATTTCATGGTTGTCCCAATCCGTTTTTTCCCCCGAGCCCGCGGCATAGAGAAAGGATTTGAAACAATCGATCACCGAAAAGCTTAAATCGAGAAACTGATTTTCAAATCGGTGTCCCCCGTCCCGGATCAGGGCCAGCAGGCTCTCATAGGTATGCACCGCATCGCTGAACTTTTTCAGTTCCCCATGTTCGGGGCTTTGGGGGGATAAGGCCGAGAGATAGAGCCCCGCCCCGCCTTTGATGGAATGGATCGCCCGGAAGATCTCGTTGACGGCCTCCCTATCCTCCGGATTGGCGTCCAGCCGCATCAGCAGGTCGTTCTCGATGAGCTCAAGATATTCCCCGCTCTCCAGCAGAAACTGCTCTTTGATGCCCGCCGCCAGGCCTTCCTTGAGCTCTTCCGACTCGGAAGGCTCTCCCGGCGCCTCCTTTGGGCCTGTCTCGCCGGGCGCGCCGGGGGCATCGCACACATCATTCTGAAAGGCCAGCATCAGGTCTTCATATTTCTGCCCCAGCCCCTGCTGCTCAAACTCCAGATGAAAACCCTTTTCTTCTCTAAAGGCATCCAGGGCTTTCCGCAGCCCGGCGGTATACTCCCTTACAAAATCCGCGAAGAGCAGGAGATGGTCAATCAGGAGGTTGTCAAGGGTCACCCATCCCTCCCCGGCGGCCTCCAGCACCCGCTCCGCTTCGCGGCTCAGCCCGGTGACGGCGGAGAGCCCCAGAAAGGAAGAACCACATTTGATTGCGTGAACCTTTTGATAAATCCCGGCCAGCAGCTCCGGATTTTCCGGATCAACCTCCAGCTTGAGGACCTCCCGCTCAAGCCCCTCAAGGCATTCGTTGCACTCGCCGACAAACCGTTTTGCCACATCAATATCTTCTGTATAGATTCTGGTGAACATCCTATTCTCTCCTTAGAGCTAAAGAAGCAGTCATCTTGTTTAAGGGTTGGGATCCCCGGCAATTCCGTTTATCCCTATAAGCCTGCCGGCACCGGCAGCCCCGCAAGGCTTATTTCGGCCGTGAATAAACGATGGTATTGCCGATCCGCTGCATTTTATAGGCGGAGGAGATCCTTCCAACCGATTCCGAGTGTCCCAGAAAAATGAATCCCTCCGGGTTTAAAGCATGATAAAACCTGGACATCACGCTTCTTCTGGACTCATCGTCAAAATAGATCAGACAGTTCCGGCAGAATATAAAATCGCATCCGCTGATATTGCTCATCTCGGTTTCATCCATCAGATTCACCCGTTTAAAGGAGACGGGCCTTCTGGCGTTGAGGTTGATCAGGTATTTATTCTGCTTTTTGGTAAAATATTTCTCCAGGTATTCGGGGGGCACATCCTTCACCGATCTGCTTTCGTAAAGCCCGACCTTGGCGCTGTGCAGCACCTGGGTGTTGATGTCGGTGGCCAGGATTTCAATTTCCCATTCCTCGGGGTTGTCCAGCATCTCCTGAAGAATGATGGAGAGGGTATAGGGCTCTTCCCCGGTGGAACAGGCGGCGCTCCAGATTTTAATCTTCTTTTTGTCCCCGTTTCTGCGGACAAACAGGGGCAGCACCTCTTCCGCAAAATTGCGCAGCTGGGGAAAATCCCGAAAAAAATATGTTTCATTCACCGTCAGTTCATTGATCAGCTGATCGAATTCCGCGTTATCCTCCGCAAACTTCAGCATCATAAAATACTCGTTTAAATTGTCCAGACCCAGCAATTCCGCCCGCTTTTTGACCCTCTTGTGCACATAATACTTTTTGTTGTATTCGTAAAAGATTCCCGTCCTTTTATAGACCAATCTAATAAACTTATCGTATAATTCGTCAGATAATATCATCTTTCTACCTCTTTTTCATATTGGAAAACCCTCAGTCCGCTCGGGGGCTTATTTCGTCTCCGACGAATCAATCGAATTTATTAGTTCTGCCGCAACCCCTCTGCGGGGCTTTCGGCCCGGGGGAGGAAATCCTGCCTGCCAAGCAGCCACAAAAGCGCCTCCAGGTCGGACTTAAAGACCGCAAACTCCTCCAGGGGCTTGATGGAATCAAAAATGTTGAGGATTCTTCTGGCACCCGGGCCCTCCGTAATGATCCCCATTTGGATGCCCCGCGCCTCGGTCTGCCGCTTGATCCGGATCAGTTCCTTCACTTCATCTTCATGGAGGATCCTCAGGCTGCTCACATCCACCAGAATCATCAGGGTGGACTGGACCATCCCCGCAAAGTTTCTCAGCCGTTGGATAAAATCGTTCTTCTCGGGTTTGAAAACCCTGAAGATGTATCGGCCCTTGGTATAGTTGTTGGCCCTTTCCATCAGCTTTGCAATCTGGGTCCGGATCTGCCCGCAAAGCTCCTCCTGCTCCCCTTCCTCTTGAATCCGGGCGATCTGGGAAAAGAGCTCCTCAAAATCCCGGATAAACCCGCCGATCTTGTTTTGATGATTCATTGGGGCAAAAAGGCTCTCCGCCTCCCGGCGGAGGGACTCTAAGGCCTCCGGCTTGTCCCGGCCGTCTTTGGTCTCCCCGGAGGGGCCGAACAGCAGTCCGTACAGCTTCATAAAGACGCCTAACACGGCCATGTAGGAGGCGCTCTCCCGGTCGTTGAAGCTGTAATCGTTCTCCTCCAGCCTGCTTCTGGTCAGGTCCACCACATTGATCCGGTCCACATAGGAGAGGGCGAAGTAGGTATACAGCTCCCCCTCCTCAATATCGGTGGAAAGGATCACCTCAAAAGAGCCGATCTCCTGGTCGGCGCACCCCGAAAAATAACTGTCCGCCACGCTGGAATACACCAGGCTGCCGATCTCCTCAATGCTCTTTAAAATCATGATCACCACGGGGGATACCATGGGGGCATCCTCCTCGATGAAGAAAGTGATATAAAACTTGTTTTTGCCCTTGGGCTCCCGGCTGAGAAGGGAGGAGACAATCCCCGTCAGGGTCGGCTCGGTGGCCGTCTTTTCTTCTTTTTCTTTCTTTTTATGGGCTCCGATATGGGCCTCGATGGCCTCCCGAATTCTTGAAGCCGTACGAACCAGGTCTTCTTCCCGCTCCCCGGGCTGGGGCTCTTTTTGATAGAGCAGCATCCTTTTCACGATATCCAGCCCTTCAAAGCAGAGGGAGACAATACTCTGGTCAAAGAGAAGAGAGCCGTTCCTGGCGCAGTCCAGCATATCCTCGATTTTGTGCATGAGGTTTCCGATATCCTCATATCCCGCCAGATGGGAAGAACCTTTGATGGTATGGGCTATTCGAAAGAGCTCGTTGATGTCCTCGCAGGAATACTCGGCCTCCAGCCGGATGAGGCATTCCTCCGCATTTTGAAGCAGCTCTTCGGTTTCTTCCATATACAACTGGGTCATGGCATCCATGCAAACACCGCCTACTATGTAATATCATCG
>JAKOTC010000246.1 GCA_029776465.1 Bacillota bacterium | reverse complement strand
TGGTAGAGCAGAGGACTGAAAATCCTCGTGTCGTTGGTTCAATTCCGACCGGAGGCACCACGGAGCATCCAGCCAATGCATATGGTCATTTGCTGGGCGTTTCATGCGGATGTAGCTCATTTGGTAGAGCTCCACCTTGCCAAGGTGGAGGTAGCGAGTTCGAGCCTCGTCATCCGCTCCAAGCAGCCCGTCATATGGCGGGCTATCATTTTTGGCACCATAGCCAAGCGGTAAGGCAGAGGTCTGCAAAACCTTTATTCCCCAGTTCGATTCTGGGTGGTGCCTCCAAAAACAAACCCCGGAAAAACTGTCAACTATGCGGTTTTTCGGGGGTTTTTCTTTGTCTTAGAAACGAGCTTAAAATAGTTATGGTTTGCTCTGATATATCTCTTTTAGATGCTTTTGTAATAGTAAAAGTGCTTTAAAACGCTGATTCAATGTACTCATTTTACCTCAAATACAAGTGAATATGGGTTTAGTACCAAGTAAAATACAGAATAAAACGCTTCTCATAGCTTGACGAAGTCTTATCTCCATATATGATAAACGACAGAGGCACAAAAGAGAAAGGACAATAATATGGATTATATCAAATGGATCAAAAGTAAAGTTGGCCATGAGAAAATCATAAAGAAGTCTGGAAAAGACGTTGATTATATATTAATAGGCTCTTAATCTCAGATCTGTTTTACCGCTTCATACAGCTGAAATCCGGGTGTGCCTCGCAGATGGCGTGGATCCAGCGGAAGAAGAGTCAGCCCACTTGCCAAGCAAGCGGTGAAAATGGTATAATATTTCATGCGCAAGCGACTTATGGGGATTTTTAATACGAACAGGGTGCTTTTGTATTTAAAGATTCGTTTATGAACTGATGAAAAAATAAATAAAGAAAAAGGAATTGCAGTTCGGAAAACTGCAATCCTTTTCTTCGGTTTGATATGGTGGATATCTCCAAGACAAGAGTCGGTGCAAATGCAACGACTCTTGTTTTGTCAAGCAAAGCCTTATCAATCTTTCAATACGATTTTCACAACCGTGGCGGTCTTATCGTACTTGCAAAGGGGGGCGATGCTGGTAAAGGTCAGATCGGGGTAACTTTCGGTGATCCAATCTCGGATGATATGAAGCTCGCTGCCGTCCCTCAGGAGACGGATGGATTTGACCTTCTCGGCAGGAATGCCCGGCAGGGAAAGATAACCGATGGGCTGATCTATAACATGAGCGTAAATGCAGTTGCCGTTTCTGGTGTATCGGCCCCACTCCGGCTTATCCAGACCTGCATATCCGCAGCCCACGATGCTTTCGCCGTTTTGCTCCATCCAGTCGCCGACCTGCGCCAGGATCTCCACGCTTTCACGGGGGATCACGCCTTTTGCGTCCGGCCCCACATTGAGCAGCAGATTACCACCTTTGCTGACGCACTCAATCAGCTTGCGAACCACCATTTCGGAACTTTTGTAGTTGAAATCGGAGGAACAGTAGCCCCAGTGATCATTGAGGGTGATGCAGGCCTCCCAGGGAACCGGGTTCCCGTTGACGTCCTTAATGCCTTCCGGAGGGATGATCTGCTCGGGGGATACAAAATCACCGGAGTAAATATTGGGCTTGCCTGATAAAAGCGAGCTTTTTCCCGCCTCCAGCCGATTGTCTATAAGGATGTTCTTTTGATGGCTGCGCACCATGTTGACCAATTTGGTGGCCTGCCACTTTTCACCCGTCATGTCATCATAGGAAAAGTCAAACCACAGCAAATCCAGCTGCCCATATCGGGTGCAGAGCTCCTCCACCTGCCCGTGCATATAGGCGATGTAATTTTCAAAAGGATCCCGTTGGGCATAGTCGGGATTGTTGCGCATGGGATGATGCCGATCGCCGTAAGCGGGATAGGCAGGATGGTGCCAGTCAATCAGCGAATAATACAGGCCGACTTTCAGCCCCTCTGCCCGGAAAGCTTCCAGGTATTCAGCCACCAAATCCCGTTTGCAGAGGGTGTTGGTGGACTTATAGTCTGTCAGCTGCGAATCAAAAAGGCAGAATCCGTCATGATGCTTTGCGGTCATAACCGCATATTTCATGCCGGCCTTTTTGGCGATTTTTGCCCATTGACGGGGGTCATACTGGGTGGGATTAAATTCCTCGAAGTATTTCTGATACTCTTCATTGGAGATAAATTCCCCGTTTCGAACCCATTCACCTCTTGCCGGAATGGCATATAGCCCCCAGTGAATAAACATTCCGAAACGAGCGTTCATAAACCATTGAAGCGATTCTTGATTTTGCATTATTCATCCTCCTGGTCTATTTCCTCACTATATCACAAATTAAAACCGGAGACAATAAGATCTTTATAATTAATCAAATTGCTCCAGACCGACTCTCGGCCACGCATTTTTTTGAGTTTTAATTGAAGGCCGGATTGGATTGCAGATCCACTTTATTTTACTTAATATGGAATTCATGCTATTTTCACTATATTATTAGAATTATGTGGAATATATTATGGATTGATTTGTGCGACTTTGTTAAAAACATACCGATTATTGAAATAAATCATATTGTATGTTAATATTGTAATATCCGGCGAAGGAAAGGTAGTATGCCTTGTGACCGGACGAGCTCTCCAGAAAGGGGATATGATTGTTGACAAAGACAGGTTTATTTGCAGCTTTGTTTGGGCTTGAAAAAGGAGTTCATCCCCCGCAAAGCAAAAATACTGCGGAATGTGCAACAGTGGACATGCCGGTTCCCGAGCGTGTGTTGATGTCCATGCAGCAGCATGTAGGAGCACCCTGCACCCCCGTCGTTTCCAAAGGGGATACGGTTTTGGTGGGGCAGCTGATAGGCGACAGCGACAAGGAGGTATCGGCTCCGATTCACAGCAGCGTGTCCGGGAAGGTGGCCGGTATAGTGGAACTGACCATGCCGGGCGGCGCTAAGGTTCAGGCGGTTGAGATCCATGCCGACGGAGAGCAGCGGGTTCACCCCGATATCAAACCCCCTGTTATAAACAATAAGGCGGATCTGGTCGCCGCTGTTCGTGCCTCGGGATTAGTCGGGCTTGGCGGGGCAGGATTTCCGACCCATGTTAAGTTTGCTCTTTATAATAATGCCGAGATTGATACCCTCATCATCAACGGCGCTGAGTGCGAGCCTTACATCACAGCCGATTACCGGGAGTGCATGGAGAATTCTTGGGATATCCTCAACGGAATTTTGGTGACGGCTGAACACTTTGGCGTTAAGCGCACCATTGTGATGATTGAGAATAATAAACCGAAAGCCATTGAGGAATTGAAGCGGATCTGTGCCTCTGTTGCCTCGGAGGGAAAGGGAAGCATCAAGGTCAAGTCAATTCCCGCCATGTATCCTCAAGGCGCGGAAAAGGTCATGGTTGAACAGGCAACCGGCCGCCGCATTCCCCCGGGGAAACTGCCCTCTGATGTGGGATGCGTGGTGATGAATATCACCTCCACCGCTTTTGTCAGCCGTTATCTCAAGGACGGCATGCCCCTGGTCAGCCGCCGTATGACTATCGACGGCAGCGGAGTGGCCAACCCCGGCAATCTGCGGGTTCCTCTTGGCACGCCGATTCAGGATGTGATCAAAGCTTGCGGCGGATATACCGGAGAAACGAAAAAAATACTAATGGGCGGCCCCATGATGGGTCTGACCGTTATGGACGAGAATATGCCGGTGCTGAAGCAAAACAATGCCATTCTGGTCTTAGCCGGCGACGAGGCGGAGATCTCGCGGGAAAGCGCCTGTATCCGCTGCGGCCGCTGTATCTCCGTCTGTCCCATGCAGCTTTCGCCTACCGCAATTTCCTTGGCTTATAGAGCGGGTGACGCGGAGGAGATAGCAAGAAAGAATGTGGCCTGCTGCATTGAATGCGGCTGCTGTTCTTATATATGTCCGGCCAAGCGTCCGCTTACCCAAACCATGCGATTGGCAAAAGCAGCGGTTAGAAAGGCAGGAGTGAAATAATGTCCAACTTGATTGTTACATCTTCCCCCCACCTGCGGGATCGCAGTTCTACCAGGGGCATCATGCTGGATGTCATCATTGCGCTGATCCCTGCCGGGATTGCCGGTGTCATCATGTTCGGCGCATATACGGCCTTAATGATTGCCGTGACCGTTCTGTCGGCAGTTCTGGCTGAGTTTCTTTTCAACAAAATTGTTAAAAAACCTGTGACCGTTGGGGATCTGTCCGCGGTGGTAACCGGGCTTTTGCTGGCTTATAACCTTCCGCCCTATTTCCCGCTTTGGATGGCGGTGATCGGGTCGGCGGTGGCGATCGTGGTGGTGAAGGGGCTGTTCGGCGGCATTGGTCAGAATTTTGCCAACCCTGCCATTACGGCTCGCATTGTCTTGCTGGTCTCCTTTCCGGAGGCCATGACCTCCTGGGCGCGTCCCTTTTTGCCCGGTGCGGATGCCACTTCCTCGGCCACCCCGCTGGTATCGCTGAAAAACGCCTTTTTGGAGGGCAACACGCTGGACATCACCTGGGGAAATCTGTCCAGCCTGTTATTCGGCCTGGAAGGGGGATGTGTCGGAGAGGTCAGCAGACTCTTCCTGCTTTTGGGCGGTCTGTATTTGATTGCCCGCAGGGTGATTACTCCTACAATCCCGCTGGCTTATATCGGAACAGTCTTTATTTTCTCCTGGCTTTTAGGAGCCTCTCCCCTGTATCAGATTTTTTCGGGCGGCCTGTTGCTCGGCGCTTTCTTTATGGCCACCGATTATTCCACCTCTCCCATGTATTTCTGGGGCAAAGTCATTATGGGCGTGGGCTGCGGTATCATTACCATGGTGATCCGGCTTTACTCAAACCTGCCGGAGGGCGTATCCTATTCCATTCTGATTATGAATATTCTCACTCCTTTGATTGAACGAGTTACCATTCCCAAACCCTTTGGTTATGTAAAAGCGAAAAAGCAGAATCAGGGGGTGGCCAAATGAGCAAACATATTGTGATGCCGGTGGTCATTCTGGTTACCATCTGCGTGATTGTAGGCGGCCTGCTGGCGATTACAAATGGGTTGACCGCCGATAAGATCGCTCAAAACGAGATTGAAAAAACAGCCAAACTGATTTCAGAACTATTGCCTGAGACCGACAAGGTCAATCAGATTGAATCCGAAAACGCGCAGCGTTATCAGTGTCTGGATGAGAGCGGCGAAGAGATCGGTCAGGTTGTGGTGCTGTCCTCCAAGGGCTATGGCGGAGACATCTCTGTTATGGTTGGATTCACTGCCGACCAAACGGTTGCGGGGATCCGTATCCTCTCCTCAAACGAAACACCGGGTCTGGGTCAAAAGGCAGGAGAGCCTGAGTTTTATGAGCAATACGCCGATAAGAAGGTTAAGAGCTTTATCGTTGTCAAATCCAAGCCCGACAGCGACGAGGAAATTTCAGCTATCTCCGGGGCGACTATTACATCAAAGGCCGTGACCGAGGCCGTCAATAACGCCATAGCGATCATAAGCGGGGAGGATGCCGCATGATAAAAACATTAACCAACGGAATACTAAAGGAAAACCCGACTCTGCGGCTGGTTTTAGGAACCTGTCCCACGCTGGCGGTGACGACCGTGGCCTCCAACGGGTTGGGTATGGGGATTGCCGCAACGCTTGTCTTAATCGGATCAAACGCTGCCATTTCCCTGCTGAGAAATATTATCCCTGAGAAGGTGCGTATCCCCGCTTATATCACCATTATCGCGGGGTTTGCCACCATTATTCAGATGCTGGTGAAGGCTTTCGCTCCGGCGCTGGATGAATCTCTCGGCATCTTCCTTCCTCTGATTACGGTCAACTGCATTATCTTTGGCCGGGCCGAGATGTATGCAAGCAAGAACGGGGTTCTGGCCTCTGTGCTGGATGCCATCGGGATGGGGATCGGGTTTACTGCGGCTCTGGTGGCCATGGGCTCGATCCGGGAACTGATCGGCGTGGGCACACTGTTCGGCATGACGGTGACCAAAGGCGCCATCGAACCCATGCTGATCATGATTCTTCCCCCCGGCGGATTCTTTGTCTTCGGCGTGCTGGTGGCGCTGGCCAATAAGCTCAGTGGCAAAGAAGCGGAGATTTCCGGATGCGGGGCATGCGGCGCGGCGCCGTTCTGCCATGTGGCAAAAGAAGCAGCGAAAACCGGTGTTGAAGCCGGGAAAGGAGGCGGTAACGGATGATTACATCCTTGCTCTCCATTTTGGTTGCCGCCATTCTGACCGACAACTTTATTCTTTCGAAATTTCTGGGCATCTGTCCCTTTTTGGGGATCTCCAAAAAGCTGGACACCGCAGTGGGCATGAGCGTTGCCGTGACCTTTGTCATGGTTTTGGCGACGGCTGTGACCTGGCCCATCAAAACCTATATTCTCAGCCCCTTCGGGCTGGACTATCTGCAAACCATTGTTTTTATTCTGGTTATCGCTGTTTTGGTTCAGCTTGTTGAAATTACCTTAAAAAAATATATCAAGCCCCTATACCAGGCGCTGGGTGTTTATCTTCCCCTGATCACCACCAACTGCGCAGTTCTGGGTGTTACACTTTTAAATGTCACGCAGAAAACCATGGCCGAATCCTTTTTGAACAGTCTTGTCAACAGCTTGGGCGCCGGTCTTGGCTTTATGATGGCAATGGTGATGTTCTCGGGCGTTCGCGAACGGGTGAATGCTGCCGATGTGCCCCGGGCGGTGAAAGGGCTTCCCATCACATTGATTGCCGCCTCCATTGTGGCGCTCTCCCTGCTGGGTTTTGCCGGGCTGACGCAGGGCCTGTTTGGCGCATAGTCAGCGGCAGGAAAGGATGATTTTATGGTTCCTGTACTGATATTAGGTATTATTGCTCTTTTAGGCGGCGTGATTTTGGTTGTCGCTTCGATTTTCATGGCGGTTCCGGTGGATGAAAAGACCCAGCGGCTTGTTGAGGTGCTGCCCGGCGCCAACTGCGGCGGCTGCGGATACTCCGGCTGCGCGGCGTATGCAGAGGCGGTTGCGGCGGGCAATGCCCCGGGCAACCTCTGTGCCCCCGGCGGAGCGGCAGTCGCGGCCAAAATCTCGGAGATTACCGGGCTAACCGCAGTGACCACCGTTCCCAAAACCGCTGTGGTGACCTGCCTTGGCAGCTGTGATAAAACCCGGGATAAGATGAATTATCAGGGCATTCAGACCTGCGAAGCGGCAGCGGCGTTTTATGGGGGTTCCTCAGCCTGCTCCTACGGTTGTATGGGATTTGGTGACTGTGTCGAAAAATGTGTTTACGGCGCCATTTCGGTAAAGGACGGGCTTGCCCGGGTGGATCAGACCAAATGTACCGGGTGCACGGCTTGCGTTAAAGCATGCCCCAAATCCATTATCAAGATGGTTCGCATTGACCAGACCCACTATGTGACCTGTCTCAGCAAAGACACCCCCTCGGTGACGGCCAAGACCTGCAAGGCCGGCTGTATCGGCTGTTCCCGTTGCGTCAAGGTTTGCCCCTCCCAAGCCGTCAAGGTAGTGGATAATCTGGCAAGAATCGACCACGCCCTTTGCACCTCCTGTGGAAAGTGTGCCTCGGTTTGTCCTACCGGCGTAATCTTACAGCGGGGTGTCTGCGAAGAAAAAGCTGTTTAATATTTCTTAAATGCCAAGAGAGGGCTGCGACGCCCTCTCTTTTAATTTGTATCTTTAGGAGAAGCTTACAGAGCCCC
>JAKOTC010000245.1 GCA_029776465.1 Bacillota bacterium | reverse complement strand
TATCGAGCCGGGTGAAATGGTTGTCGTCGACAAAGATATGACCATTACCAGCTATCCCCCCGAGAAAAAGTGCAAACACGGGTTGTGCGTCTTTGAACTGATCTATTTCGCCCGCCCCGACTCTATTATCGACGGCGAAAGCGTTTATCATGCCCGTCAGCGGATGGGACGTTTTCTGGCCAAACAGCACCCTGTTGATGCGGATATTGTCTGCGGCGTGCCCGACTCCGGCCTGGAAGCCGCTCAGGGCTATTCCCAGGAATCCGGCATCCCTCTCGGCACCGCCTTTTTAAAAAATCGATATATAGGACGAAGCTTTATCGCTCCCTCACAGATGGCGCGGGAGCAGGCTGTCAATCTGAAGCTAAATCCCCTGCGCGCCAGTGTGGAAGGAAAGCGGGTCATTTTGGTGGATGATTCCATTGTTCGCGGAACTACTTGTGCCCGGATCATCAATGCGATTCGCAAAGCCGGCGCCAAAGAGGTTCACATGCGCATCTCAGCGCCCCCCTTTCTCTATCCCTGCTTCTTTGGAACCGATATTGATTCCTCGGAGAATCTGCTGGCCTATAACCGGACCACGGAGGAAATTCGTCAGATTATCGGAGCCGATACGCTGGAATATCTCTCTCTTGAAAACCTTCAAAAGGTGAAATCCTTGGACACCACTGAATTCTGCACAGGTTGCTTCTCGGGTGTCTATCCGGTGGACACCGGACATGCCCATCAAAAAGACGCCTTTGAGGATAAAACCTAGACATAAATAAAACTGTTTTTCATCTATCTTTAGCGCCCGGTGATGGGCGCGGAAAGGTTTGGTTTACTATGAGTCAAAAAGCTTATCTGCTTCTGGCAGACGGTACTGTTTTCGAAGGCTTTTCCTTCGGAGCAGTTGGGAGGACAATGGGGGAAGTTGTTTTTAACACCTCCATGACGGGTTATTTGGAGACCATCACCGACCCCAGTTATTACGGTCAAATCGTGGTGCAAACATTCCCTTTGATCGGGAATTACGGATTGATTTCACCCGATTTCGAAAGCAAGTCCCCTCAAATTAAAGGTTATATTGTTCGTGAATGGTGTCAATTGCCTTCCAATTTTCGATGTGAAGGTGATATTGACACTTTTTTAAAACAAAAAAATATTATTGGACTATACGGAATTGATACCCGCAAGCTCACCAAGATCATTCGGCGAACCGGCGTAATGAACGGTTTGATCACCGACAGCCTTGAAAATAAAGAAGCGCTTCTCGAAGAGATCAGGGCCTATCGAATCCTCCGTGCTGTGGAAAGCGTGACGCAGCAAAGCACCGCCAAAAGCGGGGCAGGGGCTCTGAGGGTAACGCTGATGGACTTCGGATATAAATACAACATCGCCAGGGAATTGGAAAAGCGGGGCTGCGAGGTCACAGTGGTTCCCGCCTCCGCCAAAGCTGAAGACATCATCGCTGCTAAACCCGATGGAATCATGCTCTCCAACGGACCCGGCGACCCGGCGGAAAACCTGGAGATCATCGCCGAAATCCGCAAGCTGTGCGACAGCAAAATCCCCATCTTCGGCATCTGTCTGGGGCACCAGCTTTTGGCGCTTGCCCTAGGCGGAAAAACCGCCAAGCTGAAATACGGGCACCGGGGCGCCAACCAGCCGGTTCGAAATCTGGAAACCGGGCGGGTATATATCACCAGCCAGAACCACGGATACGCTGTTCTCACAGACAGCCTGCCCGCCGGCGTGGGCACTCTCTTATATGAAAACGCAAACGATAACACCTGTGAAGGCATTCGCTATACCGGCCGCCCCATCTTTTCGGTGCAGTTTCATCCCGAAGCCTGCGGAGGCCCCATGGATACTGCCTTCCTCTTCGATGATTTTATCAGCATGATGAAAGGAGAGCAGAAGAATGCCGCTCGCTAAAGATATTAAAAAAGTAATGGTGATCGGATCGGGGCCGATTGTGATCGGACAGGCCGCCGAGTTTGACTATGCGGGAACCCAGGCCTGCCGTGCCCTTCGGGAGGAAGGGCTGGAGGTGGTTCTGGTCAACTCCAACCCCGCCACTATCATGACCGATAAAACCATGGCCGACAAAATCTACATTGAACCCCTGACGCTGGATGTGCTGAAACGGATTATTGAAATTGAAAAGCCGGACAGCCTACTGTCCACTCTGGGCGGGCAAACCGGTTTGACCCTGTCCATGCAGCTGGCCAAGGACGGCTTTTTGAAGGAACATGGGGTTAAGCTTCTGGGCGCTCGCCCCGAAACCATTGATAAAGCGGAAGACCGTCAGCTTTTCAAGGATACCATGCTGTCTATCGGCCAGCCCTGCATCCCCTCCAAGGTGGTAACCAGTGTGGAGGATGCGCTGGATTTTGCCCAAACCATTGATTATCCCGTTATCGTCCGTCCCGCCTTTACCCTGGGCGGAACCGGGGGCGGTATTTGCAATACTCCCGAAGAGCTTTCCGACGTGGCTCAAAACGGGCTTCGCCTTTCCCCCATCCATCAGATTCTGGTGGAAAAATGCATCAGCGGCTGGAAGGAAATCGAGTTTGAGGTCATGCGGGACTCCAAAGGCAACGTCATCACCGTCTGCTCCATGGAAAACTTTGACCCGGTAGGGGTGCACACCGGCGATTCCATCGTTATCGCCCCGGCGGTGACCCTCTCGGATAAAGAATATCAAATGCTGCGAAGCGCAGCCCTTGATATCATTTCGGCGCTGGAGGTGGAAGGGGGCTGCAACTGCCAATTTGCCCTGAATCCCGACAGCTTTGAATATGCGGTCATTGAGGTCAATCCCCGTGTATCCCGTTCCTCTGCTCTGGCATCCAAAGCCACCGGTTACCCCATTGCCAAAGTGGCGGCCAAGATTGCGGTGGGATATACCCTGGACGAAATCCCCAACGCGGTCACCGGAAAAACCTGCGCCTGTTTCGAGCCGGCGCTGGACTATGTGGTGGTCAAGGTTCCCAAATGGCCCTTTGACAAATTCGTATACGCCAAGCGGACCCTGGGCACTCAAATGAAATCCACCGGTGAGGTCATGGCCATCGCCCAGAGCTTTGAAGAGGCTATTATGAAAGCCGTTCGAGGCGCCGAACTGGGTCTGGACACCTTGACTATGCCCAAGATTGCCGCCCTGGAAACCAGGGAGGTGGAGGAAAGGCTTTATGTTTGCGACAACGAACGGTTGTTTGTCATCTATGAGGCTATTAAGCGTAGCATTGCGCTGGAAAAGATCCATGAGATCACCAGGATCGACCTTTGGTTCCTCGGAAAGCTGGCCAATCTGGCAGCAACGGAAGAACGGATGAAAAACGAGCCCCTCACCGAAGAACTGTATACCCGCTGCAAGCGGCTGGGCTATCCGGACAATGCCATCTTGCGGATTTCGGGCAAAGGAATCCCTTGTACCCGGCATGCTTCCTATAAGATGGTGGATACCTGCGCAGGGGAATTTGAGGCTGCCACCCCCTATTTCTACTCCTGCCGAGACGAAGAAAACGAAGCCGAAGGACTCTCCAACGGCAAAAACGTCATTGTCTTCGGTTCGGGGCCCATCCGGATCGGGCAGGGCATTGAGTTTGACTATTGCTCCGTTCACTGTGTCTGGGCCTTGAAGAAGGCAGGGTATGAAGCGGTGATCGTCAACAACAACCCCGAAACAGTCTCCACCGACTTTGATACCGCCGACCGGCTGTATTTTGACCCCCTGACCCCCGAGGACGTAATGAATGTCATTCACACCGAGCGTCCTTATGGCGTGATCGTGCAATTCGGCGGGCAGACCGCCATTAAACTCTCCAAGACCCTCAGCAAAGCCGGCGTGAAGATTCTGGGCACCTCCGCCGAAAATATCGATGCGGCGGAAGACCGCGAATTGTTTGATAAGCTGTTGGAGCAGTGCGGCATCCCTCGTCCCGCGGGACATACGGTGTACACGGTGAAAGAGGCCCTGGCGGCAGCCTCCTCCCTTGGTTACCCGGTTTTGATGCGCCCCTCTTATGTGTTGGGCGGGCAGAATATGATCATCGCCCATAGCGCTCAGGATATCATGGAGTACATGGAAATCATTTTGAGCTCGGGCATTGAAAATCCGGTGCTGATTGATAAATATCTGATGGGCGTGGAAGCAGAAGTAGATGCGGTGTGCGACGGCAAGGATATCCTGATTCCCGGCATCATGGAGCATATCGAACGGGCCGGTGTCCATTCCGGCGACTCTATCTCGGTTTATCCCGCTCAAACCCTCTCCGAAGAAATTGTGGACACTCTGGTGGAATACACCCGCCGCCTGGCAATGGCGCTGGATGTTCGGGGATTGATAAATATTCAGTTTGTAATATACCAAAACCAGGTGTATGTCATCGAAGTTAACCCTCGCTCCTCCCGCACCATCCCGTATATCAGCAAGGTGACAGGGGTTCCGCTGGTGGAACTGGCCACCCGCTGCGCTCTTGGTGAACCGCTGGCCGAGATGGGATATGGCACAGGACTTTATAAGAAGTCCGACCATGTGGCGGTTAAAGTGCCGGTCTTCAGCTTTGAAAAGCTGCACGATGTAGACACTCATCTGGGACCCGAAATGAAGTCTACCGGCGAGGTTCTGGGCATCGCCAAAACCATGGACGAAGCTCTGTATAAAGGCTTGATCGGAGCAGGCTATCGCATGAAGAAAACCGGCGGTGTCTTCATTTCGGTCCGGGATGAAGATAAGCCCGAGATTGTTCCCATCGCAGAGAAATTCTATAAGCTGGGATTCCAAATTTACGCCACATCCGGCACCGCCCTGCTCTTAAACCGGGCGGACATTCCGGCCCTGCTGGTCAAGCGCATCGGCGCCGACCCGGTCAACAACCCCCTGGTTCTGCTGGACAGCGGTAAGATTGATTATGTAATCTCCACCTCCGCCAAAGGCCGAACGCCGGTCAAAGACAGCGTTAAAATCCGCCGCAAAGCCGTCGAGCGCTCGATTCCCTGTCTGACTTCTCTGGATACGGCCAATGCTTTGGCTCGCTGTCTGGCTATGGAAACCAGCATCGACAGCATGGAACTGATTGATTTGAACACCATCTAGTCTCTACCATAAACAGAAAGGCAGGTCAAGTCGACCTGTCTTTCATTATTAAAAACAAAAAATGACCGAAACTGCATAAACCCGTTTCGATCAAGATTTTGGTCGGGATGACAGGATTCGAACCTGCGGCATCCTGGTCCCAAACCAGGCGCTCTACCAAACTGAGCCACATCCCGACGCACCAAATATCTTATCAAGAAAATCGCATTCCGTCAAACTAAAAGAATAGTTCTAAGAGCCTCCTTCCATAGCAGCAACAGTAAGGACTATGGAATCCGGCGTATTGAATAAGATTTGCTGTTTCTATAAAAAAGGGAACCCGCTTGCACAAGCAAGCGGGAAGAAAAAGATTGGGTTCGATAAACTTATTCAGGGATTCCATGGATAAAGGGGGTCTACTGGCTTTTCTTGTCTAAACAAAAAAGGCTGCGTCAAAGGAGACACAACCTTAATAAACCTGCCAATACCACAGATTTATAAAAGCTTCTCCTTTCCAAAACGGGAGGCGCAACCGTTTCCAATTACACCCATCGGCCTTTAGCCATAGAAACCCTTAGGCTATAAAGCT
>JAKOTC010000244.1 GCA_029776465.1 Bacillota bacterium | reverse complement strand
GCCGAACGGCTTGGTCCCGAGAAGTTTTATAAATATTTTGAAGCTTTTGGGTTCACACAGAAGACGGGTGTGGACCTGTCCGGCGAGGAAAACGGAATTTACCATACCCTTGAGGAACTGGGTCAGGTGGAGTTGGCGGTTTCCTCCTTCGGACAGACATTTAAAGTCACTCCCCTGCAGCTGATTACCGCAGTGTCGGCTGTGGCCAATGGGGGTAAGCTGATGCAGCCCCACATTGTCAAAAGCATTATTGCCGCTGACGGAACCGTTGAAAAAACCGTGGAGCCTGTTGTCAAGCGCCAGGTGATTTCGGAGGAGACCTCTAAAGAACTGTGCGGGATGCTGGAACAGGTCGTTTCCGCCGGAACCGGAAAGAACGCCTATGTCCGGGGTTTCCGCGTGGCCGGAAAAACCGGTACCAGTGAGAAAACCGATGTTTATGACGAGCAGGGCAACCAGTCCGACGCAGTGCTTGCGTCTTTCTGCGGCTTTGCGCCGGCGGATGATCCGCAGGTGGCTGTAATCGTTGTGCTGGACGAACCCAATGCCTTCTCCAACTTCGGCGGCGTCATCGCTGCTCCCATTGTGGGTAAAATCATGGCGGATATTCTTCCCTATCTGAATGTGGAGCCGGTATATACGGCAAAAGAATTGGCAAAGATGGAGGTTAAAACTCCCGATGTGGGTGGCCTGCCCGTTGCAGAAGCCACTGCGAAAATCAAAGCTGCCAAGCTGAAGGTTCGCACCATCGGCGAGGGAACCACCGTGATTTCTCAGACCCCGGCAGCCGGCAGGTCCATCCCCCAGAATGGCACTGTTGTTCTCCAGCTGAGCAATGAAAAGGTTACTGTAACGGTGCCCGATGTGGTTGGGTTGACGGCCTCTGTGGCAAATGATAAAATTATATCCAAAGGACTTAATATCAGCATAGACGGCACCAACGTGGAAGACTCGGAAGCAAGGATTGTGAAACAAACTCCCAAAGCAGGCGAATCTGTGGCGCCGGGAACGGTTGTTACCGTGGAATTGCGCCATCAAGACTATGTTGAGTAGCAGCCGGCAGAAAAAATTGCCGCATTTGGCGGTGGAATGGAGGCATATGGGTCATGAAGCTGTATGAATTACTTCAGCGCGTCAAAACCATTCGTGTCTGCGAGGACAGAGAAGTCAGCGGAATCACCAGCGATACCCGAAAGCTGGAAGCGGGAGATGTGTTTGTTTGCATCAAGGGGGCGCGATTCGACGGGCACACTGCCGCGGCGGAAATGCTGGAGAAGGGCGCTTCGGCGGTGGTGGTCGAACGGGACCTGGGGTTACCTCATCAGGTGATTGTGGAAAACAGCCGGGCCGCTCTCAGCCTGATGTATGCCGCGGTATACGGGTTCCCCATGGATAAGCTGAAGTTGATCGGCATCACCGGCACCAGCGGGAAGACCAGCACCAGCTATATGACAAAAGCCATCCTTGATACATTAGGGGTCAAGACCGGACTGCTTGGCTCGATTGTGAGAATTGTGGGCGACAAGGTTTTCCATGCCGAGCAAAACACGCCGGAGCCCGGCGAGTTCTATGAGCTGCTTGCCATGATGGCGGGCGAGGGCTGTGAGTATGTGGTGATGGAGGTGTCCAGCCAGGGTCTTGACCAGCGCCGCGTGGAAGGCTGCACCTTTGAAGCCGCGGTGTTTACAAACCTGTCTCAGGATCATCTGGATTATCACGGCAGCATGGAAAACTATCTGAACGCCAAAAAGCTGTTGTTTGGTATGGCTCGCCATGCCGTTACCAATGCCGACGACCCCAAAGGGCTTGAAGTGACCTCTTTATTTAATGGCGAAGTAATGACTTATTCCACATCGGCGGGAACCTTGACGGCTAAAAACATTGAAACCCGAAGCAACGGCGTGGCATTCGACTTGTGCTGGAAGGATAAAGTCGGCCATATCGATATTCCGCTTCCCGGTGCTTTTTCCGTCAGCAATGCCATGGCGGCGGTGGGGGCGGTGCTTTCCTGCGGGTTTGACTTTGATCAAATAATTCCGGCTTGCAAATCCATTAAAGGGGTTCCCGGGCGCATGGAAGTCATTCCGACCAACAGCGATTTCACCATTTTGCTGGATTACGCCCACAAACCGGATGCGCTGGAAAAGGTTTTGAAGACCGTTCGGGGGTTTGCCAAAGGCCGTGTGGTGGTGCTTTTCGGCTGCGGCGGCAACCGCGATCAGCTGAAACGTCCTATTATGGGCAAAATCGCCGAAGAGCTGGCTGACTATGTCTATGTCACATCGGATAATCCCCGTTATGAAAAGCCCATGGAGATTATAGCGGACATTCTTTCCGGCATGACCAAACCGGAAAAACGTTCGGTGATCTGCGACCGCAGACAGGCTATTTATACCGCCATTCGGGAACACCAGCCGGGCGATGTTTTGATTCTTGCGGGGAAGGGCCATGAGACTTACCAGCTTGTACGGGGGGAAACCTTTGAGTTTGACGAGCGGGAAATGGTGGCCGATGCGTTGCTTGGGTTATAATACCACCCTAAGGATGCAACATATAGTAGAAATCAATCGTTAAATTGAAATTGGTATATTTGATTCTGGCGGGCGCCTTCAGTCGCCATTGCTCTGAATTAATATAAGGAGGTTGCCTCATGGCGTCAAGATGGCTTATCATTACCGCTGTTACATCCTTCCTGGTTACAGCCGGACTGGGGTATATTTTAATACCTGTTCTTCATAAATTAAAGTATGGTCAGCCGATTAAAGAAATTGGACCCACCTGGCATAAGAATAAGCAGGGGACGCCTACGATGGGCGGCCTGCTTTTTGTCCTGGGTGTGGTGGTTTCGCTGTTAATCGCGGCCTTCTTTACCGAGGGAGCTCGGGATGGCTTCGGTTCGGACGAAGTGGTCAGCCAGTTTAACAGCAGGCTTTGGAACGGTTTGGTGATGGCCCTTTTGTTTGGCTTTGCCGGTTTTATCGATGATATGATTAAAATCAGACGGAAGCATAACACCGGTTTGACCAGCAAGCAGAAGCTGTTTTTGCAGATTCTGATATCCATTGCCTTTTTGCTGACCCTCCAGCTGTCCGGAACGGCCAACACCAGTGTATGGGTGCCCTTTTTGGGGATCTACGATATAGGATTCTTTTACTATCCGCTGATGGTTTTTATCATTGTGGCGGAGGTAAATGCCGTCAACTTTACCGACGGGGTCGATGGCCTTTGCAGTTCGGTGACCTTTGTGGCGGCGGCATTCTTTGCGGTGATCTCCGGTATTTATTATCTTTTCGGCCTGGGGCTGATGTCGATGGCGCTGATGGGCGCAATGGCAGGATTTTTGGTTTGGAACCTTAACCCCGCGAAGGTTTTCATGGGGGATCTGGGCTCTCATTTCCTTGGCGGATTGATTGTGGCAATGGCTTTTTATATCAATAAGCCCTTATTGCTTCTCCCCGTGGGAATCGTGTATTTCCTTGAGATGCTGTCGGTTGTGCTGCAGATTATCAGCTTTAAAACCACAGGAAAGCGCATCTTTAAAATGAGCCCCATCCATCACCATTTTGAAATGAGCGGCTGGAGCGAGAAAAAGATTTGCACTATTTTCTCTTTGGTCGGGCTGCTGGGTGCGGCAATTGCCTATTGGCTGGAGATTTACGGATAATCCAATGATCTTCAACTGTGAGTATCGGACTTGATGAAGGCTGAAATGACGGATAATTAGGAATCAAACCGGTTCGCAAACTATGAATGCAGGAGAAACCCATGAAGAAAAACCAGCGCAATATTCAATCTGCCGGCCCAACCGGTTTGGGTGATTGGGGGCACATGCCCATCGGAGCCAAACGAGTCGGCAGCTATACCAAAAAGACTGCAAAAAAGCCCTTTTTCGGTTTGGTGGCAAAGGGCTATTTCGATATGCCCATGTTTGTTTTTGTGATTGTGCTGCTTTCCTTCGGTTTGGTCATGCTCTATTCGGCAAGCAATGTTTACGCTTTGCAGTACTATGGAAACAGCGCTTACTTCATCCAGCGCCAGCTGGTGTTTGCGGCCATGGGTCTGGTGGCAATGCTTCTGGTTTCCTGTATAGATTACAGAATTTTATACAAACTGGCATTGCCGTTATACCTGTTTGGCCTGCTGCTTCTGGTGATTGTTCTTTTCATGCCGGCGATGAAAGGCGCCCACCGCTGGATCAATCTGGGCTTCACAACCTTTCAGCCCTCTGAGATCATGAAATTCTGTGTGGTCGTCATATTTGCCAAATTGATCGAATACCACAATGCTCGAATGAAAACCTTTAAATACGGAGTGCTGCTGTTTGTCCTCCTGCTGCTTCCGGTGGTCATTCTGATGCTGCTGGAGCCCCACATGTCGGGCACCGTTTTGGTGGTTGGCATTGCGGTGATCATGATGTTTATCGGAGGCACCCGATTCTTCTATTTCGGCGTTGTGCTCGCCGGCGCCGCCGCCGGACTGGGCGCCTTTATTCTCTCGGGAAAGATCGAGTATATGCTGAACCGT
>JAKOTC010000243.1 GCA_029776465.1 Bacillota bacterium | reverse complement strand
CTTTTTTCAATTATTTGTATTCATTATAATGCCCCCTGACAAAGGAAGTCAACGATATAAACGCAGCGTTCCTGGGATTTTCATCCTTTCCCGCCGGTATACGCGCAGAATCTTGCCGCCGGTTTATCTTACAGCAAAAGGTGAACTCATATAGCGAAAGCCGAAGCGTTTAATGCTTCGGCTTTCGGTGTTTTTAAACGGAGCCATTATTTATATCTTCAGCACATATCGTCTTACCACGTCATAGGCATGGCTGGACATTTCCGGCTCTCCCTCCACAATGCGGTAGGTGGGGCTAGTGCCGTCGGCTTCATGGGTGACTACGGCGATTAGGTTTTTTAACTTCACACCACCCACCACCCGGTTTAATCGGTGGACATCGGCAGCCAGCCGGTGCAGGTGGGTGACCCAAACACCCCTTGCTCCCACCAGCTTGATGGCGCAAAGCACCTCGGTGGAGATAATCAGGGTTTCAGCGGTGCTGGTGCCGGACAGGGGCTCGTTGAACAACACCATGGTGGAACCGGTCATCTCCCCGCCGATTTGGGAAATCCGCATTAGTTCCTACCCCAGCTTTCCCTGGCGGGTTTCCAGCTCTTCATGCCCCACGGAAAACACCGTGAAAATCCGATCGCAGAGGTCGGCTTCCATCCGCCGGGCGGCTACGGGCATCCCCAGCTGCATCATAAACTGGGCAAGGCCGATGGAACGCAGATAGGTGGTTTTTCCACCCTGATTGGCTCCGGTCAGCAGGCAGAACTTACCCTCCGGCGCCATATAAACCTCATTGTCCACCACCTGATCCCGGCTTTTTCCGTAGAAGAGCAGCAGGGGGTGATACAGACCCTCGGCCTCAAACCGGCGGCCGGACAGATTGCCGGGAACAGGAAACACCATCTGAGCATTTTTCTGTTCCAGCTTGCGATAGAAATTTACCGCTCCGGTGTAAAACAACAGCGCCTGCTTCAGATTGATGATCCAGCGGGTATGGTACTTGAGATAATCCCGAACCCGCTTTGAAGCCTCTCCGCTGCAAAGGGCAGCCAAATTGTTGACCACTCGGCACATATCCGCTGAGTTATTCTTATCCCCTATGTCAAAATCAAATTTGTACAAACTTGTCATTGATTTAAATTTATATACGCTGTGTGCAAAACTGCTATACATGTGATCGACAGGAGTAAGGCCTTCCGGGTGTCTTCCTTCTTTTTGCCCGGATTGACATATTTTTTAGAGCTTATATCCAACAGCTTAATATGAGTCAGGTTAAAATATTCGTCCATCCGGAAGGCGAAGGTCATGCTCTTGATAGCACCAAAACCCTCCATCCGCTCATCCCAAGCCTTTCTCACCTTTTGGAAGGAGGTTCCCGAGGTAATCTCCATCACCTGATCGGCCAGCAGTTTTATCCCTTCTGACTGTGGGGGATGCTTGTCAAAATGCTGCCGCATCTTGTCCATCAGCCGGAGATATTCATCAGCGGCCCTATAGCTGTCCAGTGCATCAAAAGGATTGATGTCCTCGGGGTTATCCCCCAGGTCAGGCACACTGAAAAGTTCTTCCCATCCGTTAATCCGTTCGATTAATTCAGTGAAAATCTCCATCAGATCAGGACGCTGAAGCAGTTCTTTTATCACTTCCTGACGTTTCAAAATGATCTCCCGATCATCGCAAAAGAGGGTGCCTAACTGCTCGGCGGAAAGGCGGGAGACTGTGTTTTCCGGTCTCATCTGATCCGACAGCGAATAGAAGTCCAGATTATCCAGTGTTTCGGGTGAAAACAGATTTTGAGGCTGAGGAGGATCCTCACAAAACCACAGTAAATTTTTCATGCTTTTTGACCCTCCTTTTCCCGTTGATGAATTAACTCGCACAGTTCATCGGTCACTTCAATAGAGGATGCGGAAGAACACCTGGCATTCACCTTTTCAATGATCTGCTTCATGGTAATCTCATATTGAAAGGCAATTTCTAGTGCAAAACTGTTGGATGCGGGGCTGCCCTCGGTCACCTTATAAGTGCGCCTTGCCATTTCTCCCGGCTTGGCAGGCAGGGTAACCGTAATCAGGCTTCCCACTTTGCCGGGATGATCTTCTTCCATATGGGGAATCAGCTCGAACAGCTCAAAGAAATGGGTGGCCACCACTCCCACCACCGAGCGGTCCAGAAGGGAGCGAATGATATCCGACGCAATTTGGGAGCCCTCTTTTGGACTGGTAGAGGTCAGCGGTTCGTTGAAAAGAATAAAAGACCGGCTGTTTACGGCGGGCAGCGTATCCCGCAGCTGGCGCACCTCATTGCCCATTCGGGAATCGCTGTAATCATCGGTTTCACCGCCGGAAAAAATGGTAAAGATCCCGCTGGCCGGAACAATCTCCACACTTTCGCAGGGGACATAAAATCCCAGCGAAACCAGCCAAACCAGCTGTCCCACTGAGGTTAAAAACACTGTTTTGCCCGAGCTGTTGGCTCCGGTCAGTATGTAAAACTTTCCCTCTTCCGTGAAACGAACATCGTTGGGCACAGTAACTACCGTTTCATCCAATGCCAGCTCGGAGGGATACACCCCCTTGGCCAGAATGGAAACCGTTTTCCCTGTTTTCAGCGTCGGCTTCACGCAGGGAAATCCCCGATCTCC
The DNA here is from genome assembly GCA_029776465.1 of Bacillota bacterium. GTDB lineage: Bacteria > Bacillota > Clostridia > Oscillospirales > JAKOTC01 > JAKOTC01. Next base: position 6,377 of record JAKOTC010000243.1, on the reverse strand, counting down.
CAGCCGTTTATACAGGCTGAGAGCGCCGGCATAAAAGGCAAAGGAAAGATCCATATCCAAAAAATTCTGAATAGCCTCGTCAGAGTACTTATCCAATACTCCGCTAAGCTGTTTGATGTCCTTATGGTAATAGTCATAATACATTTTTAAAACCCGGCGCTGAAACATGGGAAAGGTGCTGAAATTGGGAATCAGCTTGGTGCCCGAGACACCCTCAATCTCCTCGTCCTGGGAGAAGAAAAGCAGGGAGGAACGACCGATGCTTTGAGCAGAAACCCCTGCCAGGGTAAAAGCATGAATCTCCCGCCCCGAGCCGCCCAGGTTAAATCCCAAGCTAAGCTGTTTGTTGTGAAGCCATTCCAGATTCAAACAGGAGAGTTCCTCTTTCAACCGGGGCACCTTGGTTGATTGCCAGCTCTCCTCGGTAATGCGGGCCAAAAGCTTCATCCCCTGAGAAAGGGGCGGGGCGGCTTCAAATGCTTCTTTCAGCCGGGTCAGGATATCCGCCAGCCCCGAGATGCGGTAATACATCAGCGCCAGGTCGCAAAGGGGATTTTTGCGGTGACCCATATTGCTGGTGTACTTCTTTAACCGGTCCAGCACCGAAGCAATGTGAAAGAAAGACTCGCAGAGTTTGGGGTTGGACAGCAGGTCGGCAATAATATCATTTCTAAAACCGATTACAGCCGGGTCGTCACTGGTAAGCTCATAAAGGCTTTCCACATCGGTCTGATAATCCAGCCCGTCATAGATATTTTTGACCAGTTCGGCAAGGCGAAGGTTGGCGATATTGCGCTCCCTGCGCCCCCGATCCAGACTCTCGGTCTTCTTGCCCTCAGGGTATAATAGCTGATAATTCATATAGATGCTCCTCCCATCAGATCCGTCTGTCCATTCTTTTATCTTCAGCTATTCTGCTGATGTCAAATGATTTCGCACGACGCCCGAGAAAAATGGGCGTCGGCCAGAATCATGGAAACAACCCCAATCTGCTCTCCGCTTCTTACAACCCATGAGCGGAATCGGCAGAGCTCATCAACTTACCAATATCTGAATAAAACATTTACTTTATTCTATGATAATATCTTAGAACCTGCTGTGTCAATGCAATCTTCAAATCTTCATTATCAACTATTACAACATTACGATTTAATTCAATTAATAATTATGTATTTTGCCGAACATTCAGACACTTGAAAAAGTCAACGCCTTGACAATGGCTCAAATTGGAATTATACTGCCAGTATGGTATATGGTTATCCCAAGCGGGATTTATTTCAAACAAAAAGGTTTTCCGCTATAGAATCAAAATCGAAAGGGATGGGATTGAATGAAAATTGTGATTATCGGCGGAGTGGCCGGGGGCGCTTCGGCAGCCGCCCGTCTGCGCAGACTGGATGAAAAGGCCGAAATTGTTCTGCTGGAACGTGGGGAATACATCTCCTTTGCCAACTGCGGCCTTCCCTATTATATCGGCGGAGCCATTAAGAAAAAATCCGCTCTCACCCTGCAAACGCCTCAAAGCTTTTACAACCGATTCCGCGTGGAAGTCCGTACCGGCAACGAAGTGCTCTCCATCAACCGGGCCGCTAAAACCCTTGAGGTCCTGGATAAAAAAAGCGGAACCGTTTACACCGAACATTACGACAAACTGATTCTCTCCCCGGGGGCCGAGCCGGTTCGCCCTCCCTTGCCCGGCATGGAGGATCCCCGGGTTTTCACCCTGCGCAATATTCCGGACACTCTTAAAATAAAAGAATATATGGAAGAAAATAAGCCCGCTTCAGCCGTGGTGGTAGGGGGCGGCTATATCGGCATTGAGATGGCCGAAAACCTGCACCGGGCCGGTCTGGCCGTTACCATTGTGGAACTTTCCGACCATGTGGTGGGTCCGATGGATTATGATATGGCCTGCGACCTCCATCGGCACATTGAAAGCAAGAGAGTGGACCTCCGGCTGAACAACGGGGTCAAGGCCATTGAAAACGGAAAGAACGGCAAGCTGCATGTGTTGTTAAACGAGGGCGAATTGGATACGGATATGGTCATTATGGCGGTAGGAGTCCGTCCGGACAGCAAGCTGGCCAAAGAGGCCGGGTTGGATGTAAACCCGCAGGGCGCCATCATCACCGGGGACGACATGCGCACCAGCGACCCGGACATCTTTGCGGTGGGCGACGCCATTGAGGTAAGCGATTTCGTCACCGGACAGCGGGGAGTGGTTCCGCTGGCCGGCCCGGCCAACAAGCAGGGGCGGATTGCCGCCGACCAAATCTGCGGCATTGACAGCCGTTACACCGCCACACAGGGCAGCGCCATTTTAAAATGCTTTGACATGACCGCTGCCTGCACCGGCATCAACGAGCGGATCGCCAAGGCTCGGGGCATTGATTATGATAAAAGCTTTACCTATTCCGCCTCTCACGCCTCCTACTATCCGGACGCGACCAACATCTCCATCAAGCTGATTTTCGAGAAAAAAACCGGAAAGATTCTGGGCGGCCAGTTTGTGGGCTTTGAGGGAGTGGACAAGCGCTGTGATGTTCTGGCCACCGCCATCCGGGCCGGGATGACCGTTTTCGACCTGACCAAGCTGGAACTCTGCTATGCTCCGCCCTACTCTTCCGCTAAAGACCCCCTGAATATGGCGGGCTTTGTGGCGGAAAACATCCTCACCGGCAAGGTGAAAACTTATCACTGGCACGATGTTGAAAGCCTCGATCGGGACAGGGTTGTCCTGCTGGATGTCCGCACCGACGAAGAATATGCCAACGGCTCTATCGAGGGCTCCATTCATATTCCGTTGGATTCCCTGCGGGAGCGGTTGGGGGAAATCCCCGCCGGCAAGCCCCTCTATGTAAACTGCCAAAGCGGACTGCGCAGTTATATCGCCTGCCGTATCCTCTCCCAGAACGGGTTTGACTGTTACAACCTGTCGGGCGGTTTTCGGCTGTATCAATCCATCTTCGGCAAGCGGTCCGCCAACAAAACGAAGGAACGGCCCTCGGTCGGCCTGAACACCGAAACCATGCTGCCCGAGCCCTGATGTTTTGAATCCTTTCCATAAAACACCCGGCGGATTCATCTTTGCCGGGTGTTGATGTTTAAGATAATTTAAGCGGCATTTAAAAACTGATTAGACGATCCCGGCCTTTTGCCATTCCTGATACTCCCGCAGAGAGGAATGGAGGCGGCTTTGCTCGGGGCTGACCGCTTTCAGCGCCACCAGGTCAAAAACATTGATAGTCTTTTTTATGAAGATGTCAACGATCGGCAATGATCATTTTGAATTTATTCATTGTATATGTCAATAATAAAATTTGAAAACGGCTGAATATCATCAGCATTTCAGGGGAAAGGAGGAGCCAATATGGAAGAGCTTTATATTAAAACCCCAAAAGGTCTGGTTCAGCTGCCGGAAGAGGTCGTTCGAAAATATAATCTCAAGGAAGGCAGCCTCACACCCTTCACCCGGGAACGGGTCGTCAATAGATTTGGTGAATATCATCCCGAACCGCCTCCCCAACAGCGTCTTCTTAAAGATGCCACAGGAATGCAGGAAAGACGCTTCACCACCGCAGAAAACCTGGACATTGCAAGAGGTTCGGATTCCTATTCATAGCCAAAGCATGTTATTCAAATTTTTCTATAACCGGTCGGCAGCGGCCGGTTTTTCTCCTGCCGGCCGGGATTCTCGTTGCGTATAAAAAAGGTTTGTGGTATAGTATAGACAATGTTATTTTTGACATTTCCCGCCTTCCCCATGTGAGGACAGGCCGGATGCCATTGCAGGGATTTTGCTTACATTTTAAGGTGAAAGGGCAGGATATGATTATGCTTACATTCGACGAACTCTATAAACGATTGGTAAAAGCATCCGTTACAGGCGATTTAAAAAATGAACTTAACAATCTGGATGATTATGACCCCCACCATCTTGACTGCCTTTTAAATCCCAAGGATTATTCGCCGGTTCTCCGCATTGGAGATTGCGCTTGTTCCCAGGAGGGTCACAAATGCTCGGTTACCTGCCTCTTCGATGCCATGTACCGGGATGAACGGGGCAATCTGTCCATCGATCCGGAAGCTTGCACCGGGTGCGGCGACTGTGTGGAACAGTGCAGGGCCAAAAAGCTGACCGAAAGCAAGGATATTCTGCCCACCCTGGAAGCTATCCATAACGCCAAGGCGCCGGTCTACGCCATGATCGCCCCCGCCTTTATCAACCAGTTTTCCGAGGATGTAACTCCCGGCAAGCTCCGCACTGCCTTCAAGCAGATCGGTTTTACCGGTATGCTGGAAGTGGCTCTCTTTGCGGATATCCTGACCCTGAAGGAAGCGCTGGAATTTGACAAAAACATTCTCCGCGAGGAGGATTTTCAGCTGACCAGCTGCTGCTGTCCCCTTTGGATCGCCATGATTCGCAAGGTGTATAAAGACCTGATCAGCCATGTGCCCCCGGCGGTATCCCCTATGGTGGCCTGTGGCCGGTCCATCAAAGCCCTTCATCCCGACGCGATCACCGTTTTCATTGGGCCCTGTCTGGCCAAAAAGGCAGAGGCAAGGGAAAAGGATATCGCCGATTCTACTGATTTTGTGCTGACCTTCCAGGAGGTTCGGGATATTTTTGAGTTTGCCGGCATTGACCCGGCTCAGCTGGAAGAGGACGAGCGGGACCATTCCTCCCGGGCGGGGCGCATTTACGCCACCACCGGCGGAGTCAGCGAAGCAGTCCAATCCACCCTTAAGCGCCTGAACCCCCACCGAAAGATCACCGTGAAAGCCGCTCAGGCGGACGGTGTTCCGGCCTGCCGTGCTATGCTGAATGATATTCTGTCAGGCAAAATCAGCGCCAACTTCATCGAGGGAATGGGTTGTGTAGGCGGATGCGTTGGGGGACCCAAGGCCTTAATCCCCAAGGAGGATGGGCGAAAAAATGTGAAGACCTATGGCGATACCGCCCTCTATCCCACTCCTATTGACAACCCCTATGTGATCGAGCTTCTCCACCGTTTGGGTTTTGACACGGTTGAAAGCCTGATTGAACACAGCAAGATTTTCACTCGGGAATTTTAACCGATTTGTTAATGCTATTAGGCCATGAAAGGTGGCAGAATGGATTTATCATGAGTTTGGAAAACATCAGTCAGCAACTTGAAAAGCTTCTCAAAAGCGGCGGAGCCTGTGATGTGGGGTTTGCCCGGGTGGAGGACGGTCCGGCCGGGCTTCCCTATGCCCTCTCCATCGTATTACCCCTATCGGATGCGGTGATCGAGGAGATTGAAAACGGCCCCACCTATACATATTTTCACCATTACCGCACCGTGAATGCGGCTATTGACCGGTTGCTCCTGCAGGCAGGGCTCCTGTTACAGCAGGAAGGGTTTCGATATATTCCCATCGCGGCTTCTCAGTCCAATCCCGTGGGAGGGGAACGCACCCATGAAGGGCGGTATTCCCATAAAAAAGCCGCCGTCCTGGCGGGTCTGGGCCGAGTGGGCAAAAGCACCCTGTTTATCCACCCCGTCCACGGTCCCCGGGTTCGGCTGGGCACCCTGTTTACCGACTGTCCCCTGCCGGTTTCCGCCCCTTCCACTTTCTCTGCCTGCCAGGAATGTGACCTCTGTGTCAAAGCCTGCCCCGCCCAGGCCATCAAGGGTGTGGAGTGGGGGGAAGGAATCTCCCGGGAGGAAATGTTTGATGCCGAAGGATGCAACGCCTATATGCGCCAGCATTTCATGAAAATCGGCCGGGGCGCCGTCTGCGGGATTTGCGTGAGAGTTTGCCCCTATTCTCAACACGGTAAATAACGGTCGCTTTTTGTAAAAAACTCCGCAAAAACTTTTATTTTCTGCCCTCCCGGTTATGTTGACCGGGAGGGTTTTGCGCAGTTTTTATCCGCAGTCATAGAAACATCGGAAAATTTATGCTATAATATACACTCATCACGGCAAAAAACAAAAGATAAGAGAGCGTTTACTATGTTGATTACAAAAGCGATTTTACATATTCTAGACTTCAACTCCGGGGTCAGCGTATTCTCCCAGCAGGAGATGGACCTGGAAGCTGCCGGCATCTATGACTATCTGGAAAGACATCTGGAAAAGGTTTTAGAGGACCCCGCTCAGAAGCAGGGAACCTTTATAGAGGAAAGCTGCTTTTTCCCGATTTTAAATGACTATCTGCAAAACGCCGAAAACGAAACCGCCTTTATTGATTTTTCCATCCAGATATCCAACCGATTTTATGAGCAGGTCAAGCTGTCCAATCCTCAGGACTCTATGGATCTATTGGTCCTGGAATACACCGAAGATGAGGCGCGAAGCCTCGGAATCCTGATCTTTCCCCACAAAATGGGCTATACCCATCAGGTGGTG
>JAKOTC010000242.1 GCA_029776465.1 Bacillota bacterium | reverse complement strand
GAACACAGGGAAGCTGACAGGGTTCCGATTACGGACATTCCCTGGGAAGGGACGCTGGCCAGATGGCGTAAGGAAGGCCTCCCCGCAGATCAAAGCTGGCAGGAGCATTTCGGGGTTGATAACATTGTCAACATCGGCGTAGATAACTCACCCAGGTATGAACAGCGAATTGTGGAAGAGACGGAAACGACCATCACCAAAACCACCAGCTGGGGGGTCACTTTAAAATACAACAAGGAGATGGACTCTACCCCCGAATATCTGGGCTTTACCGTAACCGACCCGGACAGCTGGCGGGAGGCCAAGGCCCGGATGGTTCCCACCCGTGACCGTATCAATTGGGCTCGCCTTGAAAAGGAATACAAGGGCTGGCGGGAATCCGGCGCCTGGATTCAGGGCAATTTCTGGTTTGGTTTTGATGTGACCCACTCCTGGTTTGTAGGCACTGAAACCCTGCTGGTGGCGCTGGTGGAAGAGCCGGAATGGTGCGTGGAGATGTTTAATCATTTCCTTGACATGGACATCGCTCTTTTTGATATGATCTGGGATGCGGGTTATACCTTCGATTCGATTACCTGGCCGGACGATATGGGCTATAAACAGAATCAGTTTTTTTCGCTGTCCACCTATCGTGAGCTTTTGAAGCCGGTTCAGAAGCGGGCGGTGGAATGGGCACACAAAAAGGGTGTAAAAACCCATCTCCACTCCTGCGGGGATATTCGGCCCTTTGTGCCGGAGCTGGTTGAGATCGGTATCGACTGTTTGAATCCCTTGGAAGTGAAGGCCGGCATGGACCCTCAGCTTTTAAAGAAGCAGTATGGGGACAAACTGGTATTCCACGGAGGACTGAATGCTGTGCTGTGGGATGACCCCGATGCAGTGGAGGCTGAAATGCGGAGACTCATTCCCATTATGAAGGAAAAGGGCGGATACATCTTCTCCTCGGATCATTCCATTCCCAATTCTGTTTCCTATGACACCATGAAACGGGTTGTCCGGCTTGCCAAAGAGCTTGGCCAATATTAAGTTTTTATCATTCTGCATGGGATGGACGCCTTTTCTTTTGCGGATTTTATGATATAATAGGCGTAGTGTGCGGCAAGAAAGCATACCCTGATGATCTGTTAACACATATATTATGGAGGTTGTGGATATGGACAAAATTAAAGTAGGCATTATCGGTTGTGGTGGAATTGCAAACGGAAAACATATGCCTGCCCTTCAACAAACGGGTAAAGTGGAGATGGTCGCTTTTTGCGATATTATTCCCGAGCGGGCTCAAAAGGCTAAAGAGCAGTATGGTACGCCGGATGCAAAGGTTTACACAGACTATAAAGAATTGTTGAAAGACCCGGAGATTGTTTCCGTTCATGTCTGCACCCCCAACCGCAGCCACAGCGTGATTACAGTGGATGCGCTGAATGCGGGGAAACACGTCATGTGTGAAAAACCCATGGCCATTAATTATGCGGAAGCCCTGAAAATGCTGGAGGCTGCCAAAGCCAACAATCGCCTTCTGACAATTGGGTATCAGAACCGTTTCCGCCCCGACTCGGCCTATATAAAAGCCGAATGCGAAAAGGGTGTTTTGGGAGATATCTATTTTGCAAAAGCTCGCGCCGTTCGCCGCAGAGCGGTTCCCACCTGGGGCGTATTCCTGAACGAATATGAACAGGGCGGCGGCGCATTAATCGACATCGGCACCCATGCGCTGGATCTGACCTTGTGGATGATGGACAACTATAAGGTTAAATATGTAGTGGGCACCAGCTATCATAAACTGAACAACCAGACCCAGACCGGAAACATCTGGGGAGACTGGGATACCACTCAGTTCACGGCAGACGATGCTACCTTCGGGTTCATTGTAATGGAGAACGGCGCAACCATTATTCTTGAGTCCTCCTGGGCGCTGAATGTGGTAGATACCGAAGAAGCCAAGTGCCTGTTGTGCGGCACCAAAGCCGGAGCCGATATGACGGACGGAGTTCGTATCAACGGCGTGAACAATGGCATGATGTATGTGACAAAGCCCGATTTAAATGCCGGCGGGGTTGCTTTCTACGATGGCAAGAAGGCAGACTGCTCGGTTCTTGAGGCCAATACCTTTGTCGATGCCATTCTGGGTAAGGGAGAATTGCTGGTCAAGCCTGAACAGGCTGCCACAGTCACCCGTATTCTGGACGCCATTTATGAATCCAGCAGAGAGG
>JAKOTC010000241.1 GCA_029776465.1 Bacillota bacterium | reverse complement strand
TATGGGATTTCTACATCAACCGTACCTACTATACGGATACCGATCCGATTTCAGTTATGGGGCACGGTATTGATCCTCACGGAACTTCTGCGAGTGGCTCTACCGGAAGCGCAACGGGCACAACAGGTTCACCACCCCGCCCTTATCTCAATGTATTTAAACTTCTTTATAATTTCAACATTGCAGCGCTCAGCGGCAGGACAGTTCACAGAGCTTATGTCCGCGTGTATCTCTATGATATCACGGGTTCACCGGAAAACGCTGTTCTGGAAAATATCTACTACGGCGACACTGATGGGTTCCCCAGCGGGCTTCGAAATTACGCAAATGAATTCGACGGATATATTCAGTCCCCGTCCATAACCGACACTGCGGCCACCAACAGCGTGGGCTGGGTGGAATTTGATGTCACGGCAAAACTGCGGGCTGATGTTGACGCGGACAGGAAGAACTCTCAGTTCCGTTTAACCCACGAAAACAACATGAATCTGCTCAATTTCTTTTGCGATTGGTATATGGTGCACCATGCTGATAATAAACCTGAACTGGTTGTTCTTTATGAACATTAGAAATCAGGAAATATAAAACAATTCCACAACGCCCGGGATTAACACCCGGGCGTTTTTCTTCCTCCCCCTGATTTGCGCCACTTTAGACAACTTCACAAAATCCCTCCAAATCACCCTTCATCTAATCCTCTAATCCTCTAAACTTCTAATCATCTAATCTGCCAACTCTCCACCTCCGCCGGGAGACTGTGTTGCAATCGTGAAGAAACCGTCAACATCGTCATGCCGGTGAAAACCGGCATCCAGAACATGCTGATAATACTGGATTCCGTGTCGCGCTTCGCTTGCACGGAATGACAAAAAAGTAATTGCGACACAGTCTCCGGCGGAGGACACGAAGTGGTAAGCTGTGCACTTTATTACCGTTCGTGCCGAGCTTTTATTACCGTTCGTGGTGAGCCCTTCACTGACCGTTCATGCTGAGCTTCACTGGCCATTCATGCTGAGCCTGTCGAAGCATCCTTTAGCCTTTAGCCTTTAGCCTTTGTCCTCTAAGCTTCTTCCGACTGACGTCACCATTGAGGCGACAGGAGGAAAGCCGGGTCAGACGGTGTACAGGGCGCAGGAAGCGGAAAGCCCCGAGCCTGCGGATAGAAACAGGATGCGGTCGTTTTTCTTCAAAAGACCTCCCCCTGCCAGATGATGATAGCTCACCATGAGTGTAGAGGTGTGGGCGTCACCGTACTGGTCATAAAGATCGATGACCCTGGCCCTGCCGTTCAAACCGGCGGCCTCGGCAATTAGCCGGCCCAATCCCTTGATCTGCTGGGAAACGACGACATAATCAATAGCTGCAGCATTCATCCGGCCGGATTGAAACAACTCCAGAAGCATCTCAGAAGCAAAGGCGATTAGTCGATCGGTATAGTCTTCTTCCATTTCGAAATTCATCGAGCTTCGGCTGACCAAACCGTTGGCCATCAAATCCACATTTGCGGAAAAACCGAAACTGCCGTTTGAGGAGGTTTTAAAATGAAAATCGGAAAAACCCTGTCCGTCGTCTTCGGCAAATGCCAGCAGGGCGGCCGCCGCCATTGTGGAAAAGGGGAAATCCCGGTGAGGGGTTCGTGAAGGATGAATATCCCCGCCGACCACCAGCGCGTGTCTGGCGCAGCCTGTCTTGAAAAAGGATTCGGCTACTCGAACCGCCGTGAGAAACCCGCCCGGCCCGTCGTTGATGTCAAAGGAAAGGGTGGTCTGGTCCAGACTGCCGCGGCGGACCGGGTCCAGGTTCAGGCCCGCCTGCTTCTGGATCAGGGGCGCCATGGCCGGCTCTATGATGTTGTCGTCCCGGAAAACACCGACGTTGATCAGCAGATCAACTTCCGAGACGCTCATGCCGCACTGGGCCAGACAGTTTTTTGCCGCAAACGCTGCCATGCCCACCGAGCTTGGGGGACCGTCCGGCGACGCGAAGGACGCCTTAAGAAGGGTACCCATAACACGCCTCCAGTTTGCCTATTCTGGCCGCAACAAAACCGATGACCATGCCCGACGCCAACGCCAGAAAAAAGATTTTGGAGTTCTTTTTCAACCGCTTGTTTTCGAGATGGTCATGCAGGACGACAAAGTGTGATG
>JAKOTC010000240.1 GCA_029776465.1 Bacillota bacterium | reverse complement strand
CTATGTTGAAAATGTTAAAAACTGCCCTAAAGCATGATTCTAATAAGGTTGTCTATGTTAATACTTTTGTGGGGAAAAATTAATAATTCCATGCTACTCGTTTATGTAAACCAATGCATACTACAAATCGTCATTAAACAATAAAAATGGCCCAACCATGCGGTTTCTTATTAAATTACAGATGCTGTAAAAAGTTAAAATCGTGATGAAAAACTCAATAAAACCCCATGGTTGAGCCATTCGAGTTTTCCACAATGAAATGTTGAAAAAGTTGAAAACCCGGTTTTATACAATAAATTATGCAAAAAACACTGCATATGTTAAGGAAAATATCTTTCCACCTGTTTGCTTCTGCAAAATCCGACTAAAAACTTTCCGGCAAGAAAAAAAGCCGGCTTTTTGCCGGCTTTCTCTCCAACATTGTTACATTAACCGCTATACCTTGGGTTGTCTCCCGGTAAGGAAATTTGTCACCCGTTCCAGCACATCCGCCGAAGTTCCGAAGTCCTTTTCTGCGCCGGTCACCCGATAATCAAAGCGGCTGCAATAAAACTTTGCCTCATTGGCCAAACCGTCCAGCTGCTTGCGCATCAGTTCAAACAGAAAAACCGCCATGGCCTTGCCGCTTCGGGAATCCAGCTCCCTTTCGCAGACGGATAGAAGACGCCCGTAATGCCGCATACACAGTTTCCCGTTTTTCTGCATCAGCTCCCGAAAATCCTCCCGCTTTTTCCACAGGTGAACAACCCCTTCTTCAAAGTTGTTCATCACCTTATCCATCCGGTGGCAGAGGTAACAGTCCTCTCCCAGCTGATTAATAATGCCCCCTGCGCCCGTTTTATCCAGCATCCCGCTTTTATACACCGGCTTTTTCAGATAAACATTCTGAATCTCACGCAGATGGCTTTCAATCATAACCGCCACGGAAAAACGGTTTCTTCCCAGCAAAAGCTTTTGATAGTGGTCAAAACAAAAACCCCGTTTGTCGGTCTCCTGACGAATATCCCACACCATCATGCCACCATCCAGCAAACGGTCAATTTCATAGGCATCGGCCCCCTCTTCATAGTGACAGTGAGGACAGCCCTCCGCCTCCTCGTATGCCCGAAGGATGACGGCGGTGTCGATGGTTTCATTGTTGTTCTTTCCCATTTGATTCTGCCTTTCTCTTATCGATATCGCTTGACGGTGTCAAACAGTGCCTGTATGTTTTCAAAAGGAAAGCCATTGTCTATTTCGATATAGAGCCAGCTTCCTCCTTCAAATGGCTTATAGGCATCCAGTGCTGTTTCCACCGCTCTTTCTACCTCTTTGGGTGTACCCAGGGTCATGGTGTAGGCCCGGTCAATATGGATACAGACGGCCAAGCCCAGCTCTCTGCAATAGGCTGCCAGCTGATAGGGGTCAAAAATCGGCTGCTGAGGCCAGATCGAATCGAAGCCAACTTTTTTAATATCCTCTAAAATCGGCCAAATCTGCCCGCAGGAGTGGAACAGGGCCTTAACGCCTGCCGCCTTAACGGGAGCCAGCATTCGCTGATAGCGGGGGAGAAAAAAGGAACGAAAGATCTCGGGAGAAATAAGCATATTCTCCTGGGTACCAAAGTCGTCGCCAAAACTGATGGCGTCGGCACCTGCCTTAATTTCCATCTCGATATCCCGAATGCAGTAGTCTGTCAGCAGGTCGGCCAGCCGGTTGATTTCCTCGGTGTCCTCGGCGATATCCATCAGCACATCCTCAAATCTGCGCAGAGCATGCATCCTCTCGAAGATGCCATTTGCGCCCGCTTTGTGGAAAAGGCCGACCGCATGAGATGCTTCCACCTCTTCTTTCAGGTTGGCAAAGCCCTCCGGCGAGGTGTATAAATTAGGGGGAAAGTTATACTCTTTTAAACGGCGGATATCCTCCAGGGGAAATTTTATAGGATGCCCCATGATGCCGAATATCCGGTGACGCCAGACCACGCCCCATTCGTCCGTGCGGATTTCCTCATAGCTTCCGTCGGGCAAAAACCTTCCTGGAGGGACGGGAACAGGAATATCGCTGTAATCCTGCATGTCTCCGGGCATGGATTTGACCAGCGCACGGTATTTCTCACCGTGTTCATATAATCCGCAGAAGGACGGGTGATATTCCAAGGGCAGCTTATCTACCGGCCTGAATTCCAGGGCGGCCATCATACGTTCTCTTCCGTTCAAAAAAACTCCCTCCTCCTAGGTTAGGAAAATTTTAACAATCGGTAAAACAAAGGGTGGGTGAGCAGAAGCTGCCCTTTCATTCAACACATTCCTCGGCGGAAAAGCTGTCGGGAAACGCCTGAATGATTTTAAGCCAGCGGCGGTAATCCTCCAGCTTAAAGGGCGGATATCCGGAAATATAATGGTTGGCGTAATTTTTTCCGTCCACTGTCCAATGGAGCAGGTAGAGCTTTTGCGCTCCCGCAAAAACGGGCAGAAGCCCCAGCTCCACATTTTCTCCCGGTGCGGCGATAACATGGCCCTCCATCAAAATCTCGCCCTTTTCATCGGTGATTTTATAAGAGATCTCCTTCACTGTGTTGGTATCATTGGCTGCCACCACCCGGGCTTTCCATCCGGCAGGTTCATCCATCATCAAGCAGACGGGCTGCTGAGAACGGCGGATATAATGGAAGGCCAGTTTTTTGCGGAAGTAATAATCCACCACAGCATCGGATATCTGGGGCCAGCCGTCCAGCAGGTTCCACCAGATCAAACCCGTGACCCGCCATTTTTTCAGCCGCATCCGCTCAATAAAATATTTTTTGGCCTCGGCCTGAGAAATCTGAGAAGCCAGAACAAAATCCTCTATGGGAAGATTGGCTGCTTCGGGCCCGAAAAGCACTTCCACCTGATCCGCCATCAGCTGATTGCGGTTGAAGGACCGCGGCTCGGCTTTGATATAGTCGGTGTTGTGGGTATTCCAGACGGTGCTGTTCGTAAAGGGCCAGAGCTGGTCTTCGGGGATAAACGCTTTCAAGGTCGACAGGGAAGGGCAGCCGTGATAACCGCATTCGCTGATAAAATGGGCGGAAGAGTGCTTATAAAAATCCCCTTTAAAGTAATCCCGAGGACCCCAGTTGTGCTGTTCGGGCACAGAAACGTCATCGGTCAAATGCTCCGGGATATAGGGGGAGGAGGGAATATAGGCGCGATAGGGGTCATGCAGTCCCAGCGCTCTGGGCAGCCATTCCCGGGAGATCCGATTCAGGCGGGCATGGGGGAGCCTTCGTCCCGCATGATAATACAAAGCGTCAATTTCGTTGTCCCCCGCCCAAAGAATGATGGAGGGATGATTCCGAAGGCGTCGGATGACCGCGGCTGCCTCCTTTTTCACTTGTTTGCCAAACTCATCGTCCTGGGGATAAAATCCGCAGGCAAAGGAGAAGTCCTGCCAAACCATGATGCCGTTCCGGTCGCACAGCTCGTAAAATCGGTCTGATTCGTACACATTGCCTCCCCAGCATCGCAGGATGTTGCAGTTGGCCTCCAAGACCAAATCCATGGCCTTGTCCAGCCGTCCGGCATCCCGGCTGTGCAAAGCGTCTAAAAAGACCCAGTTGGAACCCTTGGCCTGAATGGGCGTATGGTTGACCCAAATTTTAAACTCGCCCTCATCCCCGGATTTCCAGCAGGTTTCAAGCTGAACCTCCCGGATGCCAAAATCAAAGCATCTTTTGTCCAACACTTTTCCGGCCTGTAAAAGCTCGACGGTGATATGGTAGAGGTTCGCCTCCCCATAGCCCCTTGGCCACCAGAGCTGGGGATTGGGGACAAGGATATCACAGCGGCAGCCGGTGTAAAAGCTGGCCACGGTT
>JAKOTC010000239.1 GCA_029776465.1 Bacillota bacterium | reverse complement strand
GCTTCTGCCAACAATTTGATTTCCATGTTCATCTTTTTCTTTAACTTCGTCCGCCCTCATTCTGCTTTGAATGGTTTGACTCCGGCTCAAGTCGCTGGTCTTAGGCTTTCAAATAAACAAAAACGGGAGTTTCTGCTTGTGGCATGAAGCATTTGTACGATTTTGGCTGCTATTCTTTCATGTTAACTTTACAGAGCCTACGGTTACATGGGGATGCCGATATCATCAAAATCACCGAATGAAACGTTGGCATTTATTATAACATAAATGATTTCCAAAATCTATTCCCTCCTTTTCTCTCGCTCATATGGATTTTATATACATTACTAATTCAATAGGATTATCATAATATTACAAAAAATAAAAGGATAGTTCAAGAGAGGGCCGTCCTCGGAAGCTATAATGAAAACAGAAAACAAAGGAGGCTTTTGTATGGGTAAAATTACTTATCATCAAACAGCATACCAAAATCTCGACGACTTTATTTATGGCAGAGCCATTCACCCGGTCGCCCTGAAAAACGGCATGGTTATCGGCGGCGGCACGGTTTATCCCGAAATTAATTTCACGCTTCCCCCCATGCTGATTACACAGGAAACCATGCCGGAGGTCATTTCCAACTATAAAGAGATCATCACCGGCATCTGCAACCGGGCGGTAGAGCTGGAATCCGACGGCTTTGTTGCCGAAATCGAGGTACTCCCTCCCCTCACCTTCAACCCCGAGTGGGGCGTTGAAGTGTGCAAAACCGTAGCGGACATCATCAAAGAGTTTGAAGCCAAGAAAGGCATCAAGGGTGCCGTCCGCTATACCCCTGTCGATATCCGCGAAGGCAAAGACCTGGAGCATATGTACCGGGGCAAGCACTGGGACAACATTTTAAAATCCTTTGAGGGGGCCTCCAAGGCAGGGGCCGACTTCCTGGCCATCGAATCCGTCGGCGGAAAAGAAACCCATGACGAGGCGATTATGTACGCTGACATTAAAAAATCTCTCTTTGCCCTCTCCGTTCTCGGCTGTCGGGACATGGAAAAGCTGTGGGCCGAAATTGTCCGGATCGCCGATGCAAACGGCAGCATTCCCAGCGGCGACACCGCCTGTGGCTTTGCCAACACCGCCATGGTCCTGGCCGAACGGGGATATATCCCCAAGGTATTCTCCGCCGCCGTCCGCGTGATGTCCGCCGTGAGAAGCCTTGTGGCCGCAGAAATGGGCGCCAAGGGCCCCCATAAGGACTGCGGTTATGAAAACGTTTACACCAAAGCCATTTTCGGCACCCCCATCTCCGCGGAAGGCCGTACAGCCGCCTGCGCCCACCTCTCCCCCATCGGCAATATCGCAGGCTGCCTTGCCGATATTTGGAGCAACGAGTCCATCCAGAACATTAAGCTGTTGGGCGGTATGGCGCCCACCGTTTCCTTTGAACAGCTGGTTTACGATTGCCGTTTGTTCAACACCGCTTCCAAGAAGAGCTATGAAACCGCCCTTCTGCTGCGTGACCTCCACGCCGACAGCGACAGCTCTATCGACCCGCAGGCTTATATTCTCCGCCCCGATGTGGTTTTGGATATCTCCAAAGCGCTGGTCAAGACGGACGGTTATTACGCCAGAACCAGAAAAGCTGCCGAACTTGCCCTCAGTGCCATCCGTAAAGGCTTTGACGACGGCAGGCTGAAACTCTCCGAGAAAGAGGAAATGTGGCTGGACACCTACACCGAGCAGATCGCAGAGCTGCCCTCCGATGAAAAAGCCTTTATCGAAGAGATTCTGCCCGAGTGCGAAAAACTCGATCCCGCCAAATATGATCTAACTATATAAGAAGGAAGGAATATCACTATGTCTATTCTTGCTGAAATTTCCGAGCTTGTTCAAAAGGGTAAAGCCAAAGATGTGGTCACCAAGGTTCAAGAGGCGCTGGATAGCGGCCTGTCCGCCCAGGAAATCCTCGATAACGGCCTTCTGCACGGCATGTCCCTGCTGGGTGTCCGCTTTAAAAACAACGAAGTCTATGTTCCCGAGGTTCTCATCGCCGCCCGCGCCCTGAACAGAGGCACCGAGGTCTTGAAGGCCAAATTGCTGGAGGAGGGCGTTAAGCCCATCGGCAAGGTGGTCATCGCCACCGTTAAAGGCGACCTGCATGACATCGGCAAAAACCTTGTAAAGATGATGCTGGAAGGCGCCGGCTTCTCGGTGATTGACCTGGGCACCGATGTATCCGAAAGCACCATTGTAGACGCGGTGGTTGAACATAAGCCCAACATTGTCTGCCTGTCTGCCCTGCTTACCACCACCATGAATCAGCAAGGCGTTATCATCCAGGCTCTCAAAGAAGCCGGTGTTCGCGATCTGGTCAAGGTGATGGTGGGCGGCGCGCCTGTCACCCAGAGCTTTGCCGATCAAATCGGCGCCGATGCCTATACCCCCGACGCTGCCACCTGCGCCGAGGTTGCCAAAACTTTTGTTCTCTAGTATAAAAGTTAAATCTCTTTCTCCGGGGGCTGCTAAGCGGCGGCCCCCGGAACCAAAAAGCTGCAGGAGGGTTGAGAATAATTCCAATTGATGTGATCTCCGGTTTTTTAGGGGCCGGCAAAACCACTCTTATCAGCCTCCTGCTGGAATACTATATAAAAAAGGGCGAGCGCCCCGTTTATATCGTCAATGAGTTCGGAAATACCGGATTGGATGCAAAGCTCTTGGAAAACGAGGGATTTCAGGCGATTGAGATGGCCAACGGCTGCATCTGCTGCACCTTGAAGGACAGCGTTGTGGATACCATCCGGGAGGTCCTCCAACGCTTCTCCCCCACCCGCATCCTGTTTGAACCCTCCGGCATTTTTGTCTTTGACAACTTTCTCGAGCTGGTGCGAACTCAAACCCTTCAGTACTGCTGCCGAATCGGAAGCGTGATCACCGTGGTGGACAGCCTGAATTTCAATCCCTCGAAACTGAAATACGGCAACTTTCTTTACAACCAGATTAAAAGCGCTTCCGCCATCGTGGTCAGCAAGCTGGAAAAATCCCCGATAAGCGCCGAGGAGATTGTCTGCGATATTCAAAACATCAACCCTCAGGCTTTTGTCTTTGCCAAAGAATGAAGAGACATGACCGTCAGGGATCTGCGGGCCATTGTGACCCATGCCGCTTATGACCGCAAAAAGACTCCGGCCTCGGCAAAAACATTGCTGCATGAAAAATTCCAAACCCTTACCCTGCCCCTGGAAAGCGAACTAAATCCGCTTCAAGTAGACCGGCTGATCGCTCGGATTCAAAGCGGAAATCTGGGGGACCTGTGCCGGGTCAAAGGGATTTTAAAGGTAAGCGGCCGTTATAAACTGCTGAATATCGCCCAGCAGGATGTGGACCTAAGAGAATACAAGGGCGTGGCTGAAACCGCCATCACTTTTATCGGAAAAAATCTGAACCGGGAAAATATTTTCACATCCCTGTAGTTCACAATATAGAAACCCCTTGCCGGTTTAAATGATCGGCAAGGGGTTTTCTTCATGTAGCTATAGTTCCTCAATAACAACCTGATGGTGGATTTCCTCGGCCAGCGCCGGGTCGGGGACCCCGCTGCCCTCCAGCGTCACAGCGGCGGTTCCGAAGGCGGCTCCCCATCCGACTGCACTGCCGAAGTCCTCGTCCGAGTGGAGCAGGAAGCCGGCCAAGCTGCTGTCTCCGGCCGCCACGGTGGAAGCCACTTTCACTTTCGGCGGCTTCGCCCATACCACCCGGTTGGTTTGAATCCCCAGCAGCCCTCTGCCGCCCAGACTGACCAAGACCTGGCCCAGCCCAAAGGCGCATAATTCCCTTGCCTTTGCAATCACATCCCCGAGATTCTCGGGGTCTGCGCCGGTCAGCTTCCCGAACTCTTCGGCATTGGGTTTGATCACGAAGGGCTGAAGCTCCTCCAGCATCCGGCCGTCCAGAATCTCGCTGTCGATGGCCAGCCGGCAGCCTTTCTTCTTGAGCTCAAGGCAAATGGCTGTAAAAGCATCCCGGTCCAGACCGGGGGGCATGCTGTCGGAAAGGATTACAATCGTTCCGGGGTTCGCGGCCTCCGCCAATGCCTTTTGAAAACAGGCAATTTCATCGGGGCTGCAAATCTCCCCTTTGCGGTTGATTTTGATCAGTTTCCCATCCTCGCTGCAGATGGTCAGGTTCTCGCGGATGCTGCCCTTTTTATAAACAGGGTGAAGGTCCAGCGAGGCAGGCAGAAGGGAGCGATAAAAACCGTAGTTTTCTTTCCCCGCCAGAATCAAGCCCGGAACGGTCAATCCGAACTTCTCAAAAAGGATGGAGAGATTGACCCCTTTCCCGCTGGCTTCCACAAACTCGCTTTTTACCCGGTTGGGGTCGTCAAACTGAAAACTGCCGATATGAATGGTTCGATCAAAACAGGGGTTGGCGGTGACGGTTATCATCCCGGTTTGAATCATTATGCGCGCCTCCATTTGGTGCCCTGGGGGGTATCTTCCAGCAAAATTCCCCTTTCCTTCAGCTGGTTACGGATCTCATCGGCCCGGGCAAAGTTTTTGGCTTTCTTTGCGGCCGTTCTCTCTGCAACCAAAGCCTCGATTTCGGCGTCTTCCCCGGTCTTTTCGGCACGGTTATAGAGCAGGCCCAGCACATCGCACAGCTCATCGAACCCCTCCAGCGCAGCCTGACAGGACTGCTTGGATTGCCCGGCTGAGGATACAAAAGCGATATTAATATCCTTTGCCAATTCAAACAGGGCGGCCAGCGCGTCGGCGGTGTTTAAATCATCCTCCATAGCCTCGATAAACTGGGCGCGGCGTTTTTCCAGCATTGCCTTCACTTCGCCGGACACCTCACCCTCGGGGGCATTGGATGCGGCAAAGACCAGATTCTCCCGGCAGGTGTAAAGCCGGTTCAAAGCCGCCTTGGCCTGCTCGATGATCTCCACGCTGTAATTGATGGGGCTGCGGTAATGGGCGGCAATCATCATGAAGCGGATGGGCTCATACCCGTATTTTTCTGCCACATCCCGAACCGTGAAAAAGTTGCCCAGGGATTTGGACATTTTTTTATTGTCCACATTGATGAAACCGTTGTGCATCCAATAGCGGGCAAAGGGTTTTCCGGTGGCGCTTTCGCTTTGCGCAATCTCATTTTCATGATGGGGGAAAAGCAGATCGCTGCCGCCGCAGTGAATATCAATGGTCTGCCCGATATGGGTCAGCGCCATGGCTGAGCATTCGATATGCCAGCCCGGTCTGCCCTGTCCCCAGGGGGACTCCCAGGAGGGCTCGCCGGGTTTGGCCGCTTTCCATAGGGCGAAGTCCACCGGGCTTTCCTTGACATCGCTGACATCCACCCGGGCGCCGGACTCCAGCTCATCCATGGGCTGGTGGCAAAGCTTTCCGTAGCCCTCAAACTTGTTGGCCCGGAAATAGACATCCCCGCCCGATACATAGGCATAGCCCTTATCAATCAGTGTCTGAACCAGGGAGATAATATCCCCGATGCTTTCGGTGGCTTTGGGATGAATGGTGGCCTCTCTCACATTCAGTCCCTTTGCATCGGTTTTGTATTCTCGGATGTACTTTTCCGCCACTTCTGCGGAAGTGATGCCCTCCTCATTGGCCCGGCGGATGATTTTATCATCCACATCGGTGAAGTTTTGCACATAGTTAACCGTATAACCCTTCATTTCCAGATAGCGGCGAAGCACATCAAACACGCAGAGGGGGCGCGCGTTGCCGATATGGATGAGGTTATACACCGTGGGGCCGCAGGCATAGATCCCCACCCTGTCGGGATGAAGGGGAACAAATTCTTCTTTTTGCAACGTTAGGCTGTTAAAAATCTTCATTTTGATTCTCCATTTCTGCATTCTTCCAATAGCTTTTCCAGTTCTTCAATTCTCATCCGCATCTTACAGAATTCAGTGGACACCGGGTCGGGAATATGAACCTGGTCCATATCGTTTTTCACCCGCCGGCCGTCTCTTGTAACCACTCGGGCGGGAACGCCTACTGCGGTGGAGTTGGGGGGAATCTCCTCCAGCACCACGGCACCCGCCGCGATTTTGGAATTATCCCCCACCTTGAAGGGACCCAAAATCTTTGCCCCCGCGCCCACCAGCACATTGTTGCCCAAGGTGGGATGCCGTTTGCCCACGTCCTTTCCGGTGCCTCCCAGCGTAACGCCCTGATACAGAGTGCAGTTATCCCCCAGTTCGGCGGTTTCACCAATCACCACACCCATACCGTGGTCAATGAAAAGCCCCTTTCCGATTTTGGCGCCGGGGTGAATCTCGATACCGGTTTTATGACGGGTACGCTGAGAAATATAGCGGGCGATGAAAAAAAGCTTGTGGTTGTAGAAAAAATGTGCAATCCGATGCCAGAAAACCGCGCGAAACCCCGGATAGAGAAAGAAAACCTCTGCCGCGCTTCTGGCCGCGGGGTCACGCTCGAGAATGGATTGGATATCATAACGGATGTCTTTCAGCATAGAATCCCCTTTCAGTTCGTCAAATAAAACCGCCTTTGGTATGCAAACCTGCATACCAAAGGCGGTGTGATTCCGCGGTTCCACTTTGATTTATCACTCGAGGCCGTTAACGGGGCAAACCGTGCCGTCCTACTGGGGTTCAGACAGCCCGCTCCCGGGCGCACTTCAAATGCTCTTCAGCTAAAAGGGCTCTCAGCCGTCGACCCTTTCTCTCTGGCGCAGGCAAGCATTCTACTCTTCCCGTTCAAAGCGTTTATTCCAGTATTTAATAGTATTATATTCAATTAGACGTCTTTTGTC
>JAKOTC010000238.1 GCA_029776465.1 Bacillota bacterium | reverse complement strand
GAGATGAAAAGATGTCTCATTCTCAAACGCTGCCCCCAAACCCCAATCAAAACATTTCCTATGACCTTTCGGCCTGCCGCACCATTTATCTGGCAGGCGGCTGCTTTTGGGGCACGGAAGCCTATCTGGCAAGAATCGTGGGGGTTGCCCAAACAGAAGTGGGATATGCCAACGGGCAAACCGAAAATCCCACCTATTATGAGCTGAAGCATACCGGGCATGCGGAAACCGTCCGCATTGTGTATGACCCCAAGAGGATCTCACTATCCCGACTTTTGGCCCATTTCTTTGAAATCATTGACCCCACCAGCTTAAACCGTCAGGGGGGCGATGTGGGGAGGCAATATCGCACCGGCATTTATTATGAGGATCCCTCCGATCTGCCTGTGATTCTCGAGTGCATTGAACAAGAGCAGAAAAAATATACCAAGAAAATCATCACAGAAGTGGAGCCCTTAAAGGGATTCTATCCGGCGGAGGAGTATCACCAGAAATATCTCGAAAAAAATCCCGGCGGATATTGCCATGTGGATTTTTCCTCCCTGCCGAAACCGGCGGAGGAAGTTGTTTTTCACCGTCCTTCTGATGAGGAACTGAAAGCAACCCTTCCAAAACGGGCCTATCATGTCATCCGGGAAAATGGAACCGAACCCCCTTTTGAAAACGAGTATTGGGATAACCGCAAAAAAGGCATCTATGTGGACATTGCCACCGGTCAGCCCCTCTTTGTCTCCTCGGACAAATTCGACTCCGGCTGCGGATGGCCCAGCTTCTCCCGTCCCATTGACGAAAGCTTGCTGGTGGAAAAAGAGGATCACCGTTTCGGGCTTCATCGGGTAGAGGTTCGAAGCCGGCTGGGCGACTCTCACCTTGGCCATGTTTTCAATGACGGTCCCAAGGAGCTGGGGGGACTGCGCTATTGCATCAACAGCGCCGCTCTTCGGTTTATTCCCCTGGAGGAAATGGAGAAAGAGGGATATGGCAAGTGGATTCCGCTGGTAAAATAAAAAAGCCCTATAAAAAGGTGTATATCGAGATCACAAACGTCTGCAATAAAAACTGCAGCTTTTGCGTGAAAACCACCCGCCCTCCGGCCTTTATGACAAGGGAACAGTTTGAAAGGGCCGCGGAGGCGGTTCGCCCCTATACCGACCATGTCTATTTTCATCTGATGGGCGAGCCCCTTCTCCATCCCGACCTGGAACAGTTCCTCAGGATTTGTGAAGAAAAAAAGCTGCAGGTGAACATCACAACCAACGGCACTCTTCTAGAGAGCAAAGCCCCGATTTTGCTCTCCTCCCCCGCCCTTCGCAAAATCTCTGTTTCCCTTCACAGCTTTGAAGATGAGAACAAGGAAGAGGCCGATTATTTCAAGCAGTGCATTGCCTTTGCAAAAGCCGCGTCGGCAGCAGGCAAAATCGTCGAGCTGCGGCTTTGGAATCTGGACAGCCAGGCAGAGAAGGAAAATATTTTCTTCTTGTCCATGGCCGGCAAAGCCTTTGATTTGGCCCTGACCCCGGCGGACCTGCAAGCCTCCTCCCAATACGGCATCAAGCTGGCTGACCGGATTTATCTTGGCACCGCCCGCCGCTTTGTCTGGCCTTCTTTGGAGCGGCAGGAAGTGTGGGACAGCCTTTTCTGTTATGGTCTTCGCGACCAGTTTGGCATACTCGCAGACGGGCGAGTGGTTCCCTGCTGCCTGGACCATGAGGGGGACGTGACCCTTGGAAACATATTCGACCTCCCTCTGGGAGATATATTGAACTCCCCCCGCGCCCGGGCGATTTTCGACGGGTTTTCAAACCGAAAAGCCGTGGAAGAGCTTTGCAAACGATGCGGCTATGCTCTTAAATTCAACATTTGACAACAGCTTTTAAAACCTTTGGTGAAGGCACCGCTATCGGGCGGTGTCTTTTTGTATGAAAAAAGATTGGGCGGATATACTATGGAAGCATTGACCCAAAGTGTTTTAAAGTCGCCGGATCCTGCATTTTCCCTGATTTGTATGCTCTCTGGTGATTGATTCCCACGCCAAATGTTTTCAAAGGAATGAAGGAACATGCTGGATTTTATTATAAAAAATCTGAAACTGATTGGCCATACACCCCTT
>JAKOTC010000237.1 GCA_029776465.1 Bacillota bacterium | reverse complement strand
TTCGCATCTCAATAATTAGTCCTTCGAGCGCTCGGATGTTTGTCCATTTCCTCTTGCTCATACAAATACCCCCTGATGTAGTTCTATTTTCCTACATCAGGGGGCTCTTTGTCTATTGTCCGTTTTTACTGGTTCGGTTCATTTCAGAGGAGGCTTCTGCTCTTATTTTTACCGGTGCGAAATATCCTATTTTACTTCTTCCTCGGAAATAACGCTCCAGTGATTATCATTCACTTTAAGTTTCAGCTTATAGGTCTTGTTTTCGCCATTCAGCAGCTCGACGACCACGGTGCACTCCACAGTGGATTCATCAATGGCCTTGCCGTCTTTTCTGACATAGCCGTTAAAATCATCATGATACTTCTGACCCAGGTATTCATACATCTTTTCCGCGGGAAGCCTGTCAATCCATTCCTGTGTCAGGCTGTCGCCCGGATAGATTTCATCCAGAAGCTTGTTCAGTTCCTCAGAAGAGAGCGCAGTCAATCCCGCTTTCTTTTCAGAAGCGGATGCGGCACTGTTGGACTTGGATTCCCCGGCCTTTGACTCCTGCTTTGTTTCCTGCTTGCTGGTTTTTGAAGCGCTGCTTGAATCGGCACTTGTGGCTGTGCTGGACGCTTCAGCGGTTTCGCTTACAGCCGTTTCTCCCGGATTCTCCTCCGCTGCTTCAGATGTTTCTGAGTCGGAAACCGCCACGCTGCTGACCTCGGACACCGCTTCGCTGCTGGATTCGTTATCCTTGTCGCAGCCGACCATTAACATGCTTGCCAATGCGAAAACCAGCATTACAGCAATCTTCTTGTTCATGTTCTTCATAATACCAATTCTCTTCTTTCATGACATTGTCGATTTTGGGTGACACATAAAATTTATGTATTAGGGCAATAAGGCGGGATATAAGATATAAAGCCTTTGTGATGGATTTTTTAGGAGGGCAATTATGTGAATTGAAATGAAATCCTTCATCTGAAACTGCCGCCCAAACCTTTTGAGTCTCCTTTCGTGCCAGATCATTTTAAATATTTAGATAATTGTATATTATTCAGGCTTTATCCGCACCTGACTTATAGACCTGTATACATAAAAATTAAGTGAAAACCAAAGAGGTATGTCGACCGTTTTCGTCGTAAATTAACACTTTATTTAAATATTTTTTACGGCTATTAAGAAAACCCGCTCAAAAAAATGCTCCGCTTTTTGCGAAGCATTTTTGATTTTTATTCCGCATCTTCCCGGAGAATGGCCTTGTGAGAAACCGGGATTTTTTCGTCATAGCAGCTGAAGGCGTGTTCCACATGCTCCCTGTCAAGCTTGGGAGTAACCAGGCTGACCAGGGGCACCACGATCAGGGAGGCGAGGATGGCAATGGCGCCGGCATTGGGGGGAGGCAGAGCGGACTGGGGGGCCACATAGCCCAGAATCACGTTGGCCACCGTAATTCCAACCCCGGTGATAAACCCGGCCCAGACCCCCGCTTTGGTGGTGCCCTTCCAGAACAGCCCGTAGAGGAAGGGACCCAGGAAGGAGCCTGCCAGCGCGCCCCAGGAGATGGACATCAGGGTGGTGATCAGGTTGTTGGGCACCAGAGCGATTATCACCGAGAGGAGGATGAAAAATCCGCAGAGGCTGCGAATGAGGATCATCTGCTTTTTCTGGCTCATTTCCTTGAAGATAAATCCCTTTAAAAGGTCCAGCGTGATGGAGGAGCTGGAGGTGATCACCAGGGAGGAGAGGGTGGACATGGAGGCCGACAGCACCAGAATCACCACCACCTCGATCAAAATGTCGGGCAGGGCGCTGCCCAGCATGGCGGGGACAATCTCATCAAAGGCGATTTTTCCGTTCTCGGGGACGGTGTAGTAAAGCCTTCCGAAGGCGCCCATGAAGTAGGAACCCCCGGCGATGATCATGGCAAAGAGGGTGGAGATTAACATGCCGGTTTTGATGGCCTTTTCGTTTTTGATAGAGTAAAATTTATGTACCATCTGAGGCAGCCCCCAGGCCCCCATGCTGGTCAAAACCAAAACGCCCAGCAGGTTGACCGGGTCGGGCCCGAAGAAGGAGGTGTAGGGACCGGCTAAATCCGGGCGGGCCTGGCTTGTGAACTGAGAGAGTTTGTTAATGGCTTCGAAGAAACCGCCCTGTCCGTTCAGCACCGCAATCACGATGGCCACGATGCCCGCCAGCATGACAATGCCCTGGATAAAGTCATTGATTGCGGTGGCGACATATCCGCCCAGGATTACGTATATCGCCGTCAAAACGGCCATGCCGATGACGCAGTAGGTGAAATCCAGCTCAAAGGCCGTGGAGAAGAGCCCGGAAAGGCCTTTATACACCGAGGCGGAGTAGGGGATCAGGAAGACAAAGACTAAAACAGAAGCCGCAATCTTCAGCACTTTCGAATCATAACGTTTTCCGAAGAAGTCCGGCATGGTGGCGCTTTCGTAGTGCTTGGTCATGATGCGGGTGCGGCGGCCCATCACCGCCCAGGCCAGCAGGCTTCCGATCAAAGCGTTGCCGAGACCGATCCAGGTGGCGGAGATACCGTATCCCCAGCCGAACTGGCCGGCATATCCCACAAACACCACGGCGGAGAAGTAAGTGGTTCCGTATGCAAAGGCCGTCATCCAGGGGCCCACATTCCGCCCTCCCAGCACAAAGCTGCCCACATCGGTGGCTTTTTTGCGGCTTACCACACCCACAGCAATCGTAATCGCGAAGAACAACACCAGGAGAAGAATTTTTGCGGTCATCTTTCTCACCCTTTCAAAAGTTTTGATCAGGCGGGCAAAATGATAAACAAAAAACCCGCCCTCTGCAGAGGACGGGAGATTTCCCGTGGTACCACCTCTATTTACTGCCGCTTCGCAGCCGGCAGCCTTATAGGGTACTTCATACCCTTGTGCTCTAACGGGCACCGCCGGCCCAATCTACTGAGGGAGACCCCTGTTCGGTGGGCAGCTCTAAGGATGTATTTGGGAAGGATCTGTCCGCGCCTCTCACCAGCCGGCCACTCTCTGTTGACCCGATACTCTTCCTACTTCTTCCTTGTCATCGCTTTTAAAAAATTAATTACTCTGATTATAGCAAAGAAATTTTTCTTGTCAAGCACTTTTTGCTAAATTCATGGAAAAACTGTATAAATTCAGTAGTGCAGGCCGATTTTTTTCATCCAGTCGTCCAGCACAATCATGGGGTTGATCATCTTGACCCCTATGACCTCCAAAATCGCCAGAAGCAGGGTGATGCCGAATATCGCAAAAAAGACAATGGTAAGCTTTTTGCTTTTCATTTTACGCAGCGAAGGAAAATCAATCAGCAGGATGATCCAATATGCGGCTAAAACTCCGATAACTTTCATGTGGAACCCTCCGGAAGCGGCAGCTTTTTCTTACGGATCAGCGCGATAATTAGGGTCAAGAGGGGCAGCCCAAAATCCACAAACATCCAGAGGATTGCGCGGCTGTTCCTTGTCCAGGATTGGCTGACGACGCTGGAGGCTTGAAGGGGATACATATTGGTAATAATCAGCATTCCGGTCACCAGCACAATGGGACGATAGGATTTCAGATTGAAGAACTGGGCGATTGCAAGGGTCAGCACATAGTAAATCATGCTTATGCGAAAATAGAACCGAAGGATAATCGCCGCAGAGAAAATAATTTCAAGCCGGCTGATGGTTTCGGAGACGGTAATCATCCGAATTACCTCGTAAGAGGGTTTGGAGAACAAACCAACGGTACTTCCCAGCACCGAGATATCCGAGATCATAGTGAGGAATATGGTCAAAAATCCGATGGTATACCCCAGAAACAGAAATTTGCCCGTCTTATCGGTGTTGACGCTGGGAAAGACCATCAGGACAAGAACCAGTTCGCTGAAATTGGCCGCCAATGAGGTGTTGGTGGCCTGCACATAATTTTTCAGGGGCTGTTGGAACATGGGGAGGAGATGACGGGGGTTAATCAGATCGGAAGTAAACAGAACGGTGAGCACCAGCAGCAGAATGGAGGCAAAGGTAAAGACCCCTGCATATCGGACGATGATTTCAATGCCGTTTCGCACAGCCCATGCGCAGACAATCATAAACGAGCCGACAATCACAATATTGGGGGTTTTGGGAAGGATGGTGGTATTGATAAAAGCGTTGAAGTCTGACAGATTCAAGGAGGCCAGCACCAGAAAATATAAGATAAAAATGCCGGAGATAATTCTGCCGATTACCGGACCGAAGACTTCATTGTGGATTTGAAAGAGGTTTAGGCCCGGAAAACGCTTACTCAAAGTCAGAAAAACAATTAAAAAGGGAATGCAGATGATGCCGGCAAACAAAACAGCCATCCAGGTATCCTGCTTTAACAGCGGTATAAATGTCGAGCCCAGCAGAATGGAGGCCTGCATATAGCAGGCGACGGAAAACATGAATTGATAGGGGGAAATTTTTGAGAATTCCAGCTTTGTCATTGCTTGCCGTCCTTTCAATTTAATATCCTTTTATTCGACCATCATCAGAGAGGGGTCGACCTCTCCGCTGTTTAGCAGTTTGGATTCGACGGTCAGCTCCAGCTTGAGGGTGGGATAAATCTCATCCCATTTATCTTCGATCTTCTTCCACTCTTTGGGGTATTTTTGATACAGCATATCCCCGATGCCCCAGATATCCGCTTTTAAAGCCTGGCTTTTTGCAAAGGCGTTTTGAATCATCTCTTCAATTTTTTGCTTGGATTCCGTTTCTAATATAGAGAAAATCTCAATGAGATCCTTTCCCCGATACCCTTTGAGCTCATGGAGAATGGAGAAGGTTTTTACCCGGGCTTTGAGGGTTATTTTGCCGGTCTTGTCAATCTTGGGTTCCAGCTTATAGCTGTTTTTATTGACTCTCAAGACAGCCCGATCTGTATTGTCGTTGGTTTTCATATCCACATTTAATCCGTTCACGTTGCCGCAAAGCAGAAGATATCCCATGGTTTCATATTCGGAAAATGTGCCGACCATTTTGTCTTTTTTAAAAACTGCAAGCCCCGAAGCGACCATTTCCGATTCGCCTTCTTCACTGGGCAGAACCTCCATCATGGGAATGACCGGCGCGGTAGTTTTGCTTAAAAGCTTTTGACAGAATCTCATAAGGGAGACATCCAGTTCACTGGACAGCTGGGTGCGGTTTTTAATGGTTTCGCGGATTCGGTTGCCCGGCGTTTTTTCCATTCCGCTGTTGATTTTCAGCAAGTCCTCCGCGGTGGTGTTGCTGACGATCAGAGACTGGTCCATTCGGGACAGCCAGTTTCTCATAATACGGTCCAGCTGGGGACTGATTCCCTGTGCTGCCATCTCCTTGCCAAAAATGATGATCTGGTTATGGGCGGGATAGAGAAAGCGGCTGATCTGCTTTGTCAGGGGCTCAAGCGCTTCGGAATAGCTGCTGCCCTCCGCAGTGAGCATGACATAAGGCTTTCCCTCCCCTCCTCCGCCCCCGCCAGTGGATTTTTCCGCCACATCGCCGACATGGTTTACTTGAAGGGACAGAATCACATTGCCGGGTTGGCTTCCCGCGTCGATGCCCACCCCA
>JAKOTC010000236.1 GCA_029776465.1 Bacillota bacterium | reverse complement strand
GGTATAGGCCGAGGGCCATAAGCAAAAGCCGTCATGGTGCTTGGCGGTTAAAACCATCCCCTTCATCCCCGCAGACTTGATGGCCTCTACCCATCCGTCACAGTCCAACTCCACCGGATTGAAGATGGAGGGGGATTCGGTTCCATCCCCCCATTTCAGATTGGTATAGGTGTTAACGCCGAAATGGATAAAGGCATAGAATTCGGTGTCAAACCAGTCCATCTGCCGTTTACTGGGTTTCACGCTTGCAGCTGCCTTTAGAACTTCCTGAATGGTCATCTGCTTTCACCTTTCTTTTTATAAAAATGCCGGAAAAGCACCCTTTCCCGGCATTTTGCTCTATCTTATCTCTCTATGCCGCAGATCTGCTCCAGCCAAATAATCACATGGGAAGCGAAGCCGTGGTTCATACTGGCGCGGTCATGGACATTCTCCCACAGGGTTCCGGTTCTCTCGGCCATGCAATAGAAATATCCTTCAATTTCACTGAGAAGCTGATCCATAAGCCCATACCGGGACAGGACGTCCAAACGCAGATAGTTGCCGATAAAGGCGTTGGCGGGATAAATCTCCGGCCACTTTTTGGTCTCGGCGCGATGGGGACCGAAATCGGTGAGCAGCGTCTTCCACAGCTCGGGATAAGTCTCGGGGGTGGCTATATTCAGGAAGAAGGCGTAATACTGGCACACCTCTGTCCGCTCGCCGGTGGAAACCAGTTTGCCGTCCCTGCGCACCATGTTGTCCACAAAGAAAGTGCCGTCAAAGGAGAGTTTGCGGATTTTATCCTTAATGGCATCGGCTTTATTGATAAGCCACTGATCATTATACATCCGACCGGCAGCTTCCAGGGTGGCGGCATACAGCATATTGGTGGGGAAATTCACATCCTGCACCAGCTCGTTGGCCTTGGACCACTCCACGAAAACCCACTGTTCCAGTTTTTCCAGCAATCCGATTTCATTTTCAAAGGGACGGAAATAATCTAACAGGTCATAGACCTTCTTTTTGAAGGCGTCAATCATCTCCCGGTCATTTGTGCGGGCCAGGTATTCTTCCAGTTCAAGAACAAGCCACATAGCCCAGTTGGAAATGAAGCTTCCGTTATAATGATCGGAGGGATAGCACATGGGAAACATTCCATAGGGAATGCTCTCAAAGCTTTCGGGCAGCAAAAAGTTTTCAAGGAAATCGCGCTCCACCTTTGACTTGCCTGTCAGGCAGCGTTCCACCCGGGAGGTGAAAAAGCTGTCGCACAGCCATCCCGCCCGCTCACGGGAGGGGCAGTCCATATAGATATCCAGCGTGTTCTGGCGGAAGGTTTCAATCGCCGCATTGAAAATCGCCTGGAGGCGGGGATTATCCGATTTCAGCTTGGCGTTGATGGTGCGGAACTTATACTCCACCAACCGCAGATTGCTGATTTCGGCCTCGCCCTCGGTGACAATCAGGCCAAGCACTTTTAAAGTCATCGGTTCAAGCCCCATGAGGTCATAGGAACCCGGCTCAATTTCATATCGCATGGCGTTGCAGGCGCCCATGCGAATGGGATCAATCACCCCATCGGTAAGGCATTCGTCAAATAAAATATACAAGGTGGTTTTGGAGGAACAGGTTACATTCAGCCGAAGCATACCGGTGTCGTTGAGTCCCAGATCAAACAGGGAAAAATGGCCGGCAGAAATCTTCGAGGGGTCTCCTGTTCCGAGTTTAAATTTAAACTCCTGCACATCGTAATCTAAAACACTTTCCATCTCGCTGCGCGCAAAACCGGCATACCGTTCACGGGGATCTTCAGGCAGAGTGAGCTGGCGATTGTGGCGATATTCTTTCGGCTTTTCAATCTCAAAGGTTCCGCCGCCGATAAAGGCGGCCGGTCTTTCCTCATATTCGGGATACTCCACCCCACGCACAAGAAAATCCTTCGGCCCTGTTTCAAAGGGCCGGAAGGCATAGGGCGCATTCCCCTTCCGCCAGTTATCGTAGCCCGGAGCAATCCGATACTCCTCCACAAAGGTGCGCTGGTAGGAATAGCGGCAGACTTTTTGCTTGTAATAAGGCAGCCCGGTGCAGGTAAAATCGGTCCCGGTGGCAGTCACCACTTTCCCCTCCGAGACCACCTCGGCGCATAGGAAGGAGGGCTGATCCAGCAGATAAAAGCTGTTGACATTAAAACCTGCCACCTCAATGGCGATTACATTTTGCTCTTTCGTCAGCAAACCGTCCAGCACGATTTCATCCACCCGGTAATACCCATGGCAGGCACGGGCCGGACCGGTTGCCACAAACTCACCGTTGACAAACAACCGATAAATGCTTTGGCAGGCCAGCGCCAGCGTGGCTTTTTCCATGGGCGGAACGGTGGCGATAAAGCCCAGTCTCAGGTTCATTTCCTTTTCCCGTCCCTTTGCCCATACCGGCTTGGCCGTTTTAAATTCGTATTTCATATAACTCCTCTTTTCCCGCATTTTAGATGAGTGCCAGGGGCGTATTCTATAATATGGACAGCAGCATATTATAGAGATTATTCTTGGGTCATTATACCACACCGGGACAGCGGTGTAAATTAATTCTCCTATTTATT
>JAKOTC010000235.1 GCA_029776465.1 Bacillota bacterium | reverse complement strand
GTTTTTATTGGCGGCCTGCGCCTCTTTAAACACCTTGACGGTATTGTCAAAATCGGATTTGCTGCCGGTGGTCAGGGTGGGGTAAAAAAGGGTGGTGCCGTGTTCGGCCTGCTGCCTTGCGCCGCCCAGATAGGCCTCCACCGTGCCATCCAGATAATCGTGCCCTCCGCCGCCATGGGTGTGCAAATCAATAAAGCCGGGAGCCAGATACAGGCCGCCGCAATCCACCGTTTCAAAATCAGGCGCATCCGGCGTCACTGTTTCGATACCGACAATTTTTCCATTCTCCACAAGAAGGGTGCCGTCATGGATAACCCGATAGGGCGTAATCAGACTGGCATGCGTATATTTCGTTTTCATAAACCCGCCTCTTATTCATAAAAGCTTTTCGTCTTTATCCTTATTTTACCCTTTTATATCCAGACTGTCAAGAAAACGGCCAACAAAAAAAAGCAGGGCATCCGTCCTGCGTTTTATGGAAGCTGGGGCAAAATATTGTTAAGGAATATTTCCACTACTTTGGGATCAAACTGAGTTCCGCTGTTGCGCTTGATTTCCTCGGCCGCCTGATTTTTCGATAGGCCTTTGCGATAGGTGCGGTCCATGGTCATCGCATCAAAAGAATCCGCCAGAGTCAGGATCCGAGCCTGCAGGGGAATATCCGTTCCGGCGAGTTTGTTGGGATAACCCGTTCCGTCATACCGCTCATGATGAGCCAGAACAAAGGGCGCGATCTTTTCCATACCGCCTGAGGAGGAAAGGATGCGGTATCCTATTTCGGGATGGCGTTTTATCTCCTGCCATTCCACTTCGCTCAGACTTCCGGGCTTATTTAAAATTCCGGCATCGATCACGGTTTTTCCGATATCATGCAATAAACCGGCGGTGCCAAGCTGATAGATCTCCTCGTGACTTAAATTCATGGCTTTGCCGATGAGCTTGCACATCTCGCTGACATGCTGGGAATGCATAGCCTCCCGGGGGCTCTTCTCATTGAGGGTGCGCATCATGGCGTTAACAGCGTTGTCCCTTTCAATGACATTCTCCAGAAGGTTTTGCTTATACATGAACTCGGAGGTGCGCTCCAGCATATCATAAATACTTTCGTTGAAATCCTGCTGGACCTCATAGCCGATGGATACGGTGTTTTTCATGGCGTTGAGGTTGATTTTTAAAATCTCCTCTTTGATGGCTTTGCCGATGACTCTGGCCTCCTCGCCTGTAGTGCGGGGAAGCAGGATGGCGAATTCATCCCCATCCCATTTGACAATGATGTCATCGGGGCGAATCAATCGGTCGATGCACTGCTCGGCAGATTTAATAAACTTCTCTCCCATGGAATAGCCGAAAGTGTCACTGATCAGCTTAAATCCGTTTAAGTGGCCCACCAGCACCGCAATGGGCAGATTTTCAGGCACTTGCAATCTGGCCAGTGCTTCTTTGTATTCACCGTTTTCAAGATGCGCAATGCTTTGATGGGTGCCGTAATAGGGGAATTTTTCTTTGGCCCGAACGGTGGCATCCCGAAACACCACCACTGTTCCAATGGGAGTGTTGCTGCTGTCTGAAATAAAGGAAAACGTGCCGATAATCCGGCGTTTGGTCCCGTTTCGGGCAATCAGATTCATCTCATAGCCATTCGTCAGAGCTTTTTGCTCCTGCAAAAAGCGAATGGGATCCTTCAACCTTCGGCCGGATTTGTCTTCCAGCTGAAATACTTCCCACATCTCGCGCCCGATGGCCTCTTCCTCAAACCATCCCGTCATCTGCTCGGCCGCTTTATTCATCATCTCCATCCGGCCCCGCTCGTTAAAGGTAATAATTCCTTCGTCCACACACTGCAGCGTAACCTTTAACTTTTGCTCGTTCTTCTGAGAATTGACAGCCGCCTGTTTCAGATGGGTCATATCGGTTCCGACTTGTATATAAACCGTCTGCCCGTTTTTCCAGGTAAGCAGATAATCCAAAAACAAATAGCTTTTCTGCTGATCACAGAAGTTTTGGTGAAACTGCGCCCCCTGCAGCTGAATCTGTTCCGGATTGTTTATGACAGGGTCGTATAGATCCCCATTAGCCAGCCTCGGAGCAAACTCTTCCGGGCATTCGGAACCCAAATCAACCCCATAGAGATTCTGTGCTTCGGCATTGGCATAGATCACCTGCAGGGTCTGGAGATCGACCACCAGAATAATGCCCTCCGCGCCGTTGAGCGCCGATAAGACCAGATTGCCTGCATCCTCGGCTCGGGTTAAGGTTGGAAGGCTTCTGGCCTCCTCGATGGTAACGGCAACAAATCCCCGCTCGGGGCAGCAGGCCTTGATCTCATAATAATGGCCCCGCCATATAAATAAGTAATTAAATTCCTTATTATATGTAAGGGCTTTTTGCAGAAAAAAATTCCAGTCCAGATCAATCATCTGAGCCTGTTTATAAATCTCCGTGGCTT
>JAKOTC010000234.1 GCA_029776465.1 Bacillota bacterium | reverse complement strand
GTGGAGGGCCTTGCCCAGCGGGTGGTGGAGGGCAGCGTGCCCTATGTGTTGCAGAAAAAGGAGATTTATCTGGTTGACCTGGCCTCTCTGGTGGCCGGGACCCAGTTCCGCGGCCAGTTTGAGGGCAGAATTAAAAGCCTGATCGACGAGGTGCGTGCCGACGGGAATGTCATCCTGTTTATCGATGAGGCGCACAATCTGGCCGGAGCGGGGGACGCCGCCGAGGGTTCCATGAACGCCGCCAACATTATGAAACCCGCCCTCTCCAGGGGCGAGATTCAGGTGATCGGCGCCACGACCTTCAAGGAGTATCGTAAATACATCGAGAAGGATGCCGCTTTGGAGCGCCGCTTCCAGCCTATTACCATTGAAGAGCCCTCCGTGGAGGAGACCGTGAATGTTCTGAACGGCCTCCGGGGGTATTATGAAAACTATCATGGGGTCACCATTTCTTCGGCGCTCGTCAAGCGGACCGTAGAACTGGCCGAACGGTATATCACCGATCGCTTCCTGCCCGACAAGGCCATCGATCTGCTGGATGAGGCCGCTGCCTACGCTTCCCTGAAAAGCAGGGAACTGCAGCGCTATCGCAAATTGAGCGCTGATTTGGCGGTCAAGAAGAAAGAAGAAAATGAGATTGAAAATGTGGACAACGGCAACATCGATTATGAACGCCTTGCCATTTTAAAAGCGGATATTTTGAAAATTGAGGCCGAACTGAAAAACCTTGAGCCGGCCGCAAAATCGGTTAGTGTTACGGAAGAGGACATTGCCGCGGTAGTCGAGCTTTGGACGGGCATCGACGCCAGCAAGATTCATCAAAGCGATATTCATAAGCTGGCCAATCTGGAAAAACAGCTGAAAGAGCGGGTGCTTGGCCAGGATGAAGCCGTGGAAGCGCTTGCCGCAGCCATGCGCAGGACCAGAATGCGCCTTTATGACAAAGAGCGTCCTGCCTCCTTTATCTTCGCCGGACCTACCGGTGTGGGAAAGACCGAGCTGGTGAAGGTTCTGGCAAAGAGCCTCTTTGACACCCCCGACAGTCTCATCCGGATTGACATGTCCGAGTATATGGAAAAACATGCGGTGGCCCGTTTGATCGGTGCGCCTCCCGGCTATGTGGGATATGACGAGGCCGGACAGCTGACGGAAAAGGTCCGCAGGAAGCCCTATTCGGTCATCCTGTTTGACGAGATCGAAAAGGCCCATCCCGACATTATGCACATCCTGCTGCAGATCTTGGACGACGGGCGGGTGACTGATGCCCAGGGAAGAAACGTCAGTTTTGCCAACACGGTGATCATCATGACCACCAATGCGGGCTCGGAGAATAAAGAAAATGCCTTGGGTTTTGCAAAGAATGCAAAGGTGGAGACGGAGGAAAAGGTCAAAAAGGCCTTGTCCGAGTTTTTACGGCCTGAGTTTTTGGGCCGCATCGATGAGGTCATTGTCTTCCACAGCCTGACCCATAAGAATTTGGTGGACATCTGCGACCTGATGCTGAGAGATATTAAGGCCAGCCTTGCCGAGCAGAACGTCGCCTTCGGCTGGACTGCCGAGGTCTGCGAATGGATCGCCTCCAAGGCCGATTCGGGCAAATATGGTGCCCGTGAGCTGCGCAAACTGATCCGCAAGGAGATTGAGGATCGGGTGGCCAGCAGGGTTATCGATTCTTACGAGGGAATGCCCGGCATGATTAAGGTGGATTTGGATCGCAGCGTTAAGATGGAAGGCGAGATTGTCATTCACATTGCCTGACATCGGTTCAATGAAATTTTGAAATTGATACCCATGCCATAAAGCAGTATCATAAGAAATCAATTTATTTAAATATTTATATTTTTGTGACCCCAATGTGACTGCTCCTGTTTACAATGAAAAAGGAAATATCATACAAAAAATGATATATAACCTAAACAGCAGACGAAATAGACCCTAACAAATCATTTTAACCTTAACAAAAAGATGGTGATGGGTTGATTAACACAGAGATTTATAAGCTTTATAGGTTCGCATACGAAGAAGCGCCTTTTGCTGTTTTTGTGATTGACAATCAGTACACGGTTATATGGAACAACAAAATTGTGGACGAGCAGTTTTCCGTTTTGAAGATTCCGGGCGGATTGTTTTCGGTGCTGGCCTGTGACAACGAATATGAACTGAGTGACCTCTTCCTTTCTAAAGGCCGAAAGCCCGCTGTTTTGCCAACCAGGTCTTTGATGGGAGATGTGGGCTTCTTCTGTATCCCCGTGTTTAAGGAAGACAAGTTTTTGGGTGCCTGCTTTCAGCAGTTTGGTCAAAGCAGTTTGGCCAAGAAGGACATTGAAAATACGGTGCTCTCCAAAAATGAAAAGGGGATTGCCAGGCTGTCCGTCTGGGAGAATGAACTATTGGCCCAGAACTTTAACCTCATACGCGAACTGGCAACCAGCCTGCAGGTCTCCGCAGACCCCCGGTTAAAGCACATGACCGATATGCTTTACCAAAATAACATGAAAAACCTCAGGTTTATCCGCAATTTCATCCTCTTCAGCAAATACAATTCTGGCGTGAAGGATTTTACCCCCATCCGAATGGACTTCACCCGTTTTGCAAAACAATTGACGGAAAATCTGAAAACTTTTTTTGAAAAATCCAGAATTACCTTAACCGTAACTTACCCCAGCCGGCCCGTTTGCATTTATGGAGATGAGGACAAGCTGATGCACGCGATCTTATGCCTCATCTCCAATTCCTGCAAAAGCATCAGGGGGGAAGGAAGAATTAATCTGGTGTTTGAACAGAAGGGAAATGACCGGGTTGTGATCTCGGTTTCGGATACCGGAGAGGGGATTCCGCCCGACGTGCAAGAGCAGATTTTTCAACCCTGGGTTCGCGGCCGCGAACATATGAGGGATATGGGGATGGGATTGACCCTGGTAGAATATATTGCCAAGGAGCACGGCGGAAAGGTGATGTTTGAAACCGGCGCCGGGGGGACAACCTTCCTGATTTCGATTCCCATCGATCAAAGCGGCGAGCCGCCCCTCAACAGTTATTCCGATTATTTTTCCGGAAGGTTTTCGGATGTCAATATCGAGCTTTGCGATGCTCTGTAAAAACTCAAAATAAAATCAGGCCTTCCGACGCTGCAAGTCGGAAGGCCCTTTTTAATTTAAGAACCGCAAAAGTGCGCATTGCGTATAAAGAATTATAATAAATCCCCGCCGATTCCAGCGACGAGGACTGGTCTGCTTACTCGGTTAAATAGGATTTCACAAGCACGCGAAGCAACTCGTCGCGGTCGATCTTACGGATGAGGGTACGGGCATTTTTATATGTCGTAATGTAGGTGGGATCTTCCGACAGAATATATCCTACGATTTGATTAATCGGATTATATCCCTTTTCCAGCATGGCGTCATATACGGCGGTCAGAATTTGCTTCATCTCACTCTCTTTTTCAGTGGGGACGGCAAAGGTTATCGTGGGCTCATGTTCGTTCCGCATCTTGACACCTCCATAAATACTCACAAATACTCTTTTAACTATTATATCAACTAACCGGATGGTTTGCAATACCTTTCCCCTGTTTGGACGGATGAATTTTTTCCGTGAAATTCCGACAAATTCGCTGTTCGGACGGTAATGCGGGCTTTTCAATAGCGCTGACAGAGGCTTTTTTCAAAGGGTTGGTTCTTGGGCGACAGTCGGAAGATGGATACATCAATGGCACAGCAGAAAGGTTCTGCTGTGCCATTTCAGCGTGGAGAGTTTATCTGCGCAGGGTGATTCCGGCAGGCTCCAGGGCGGTCAGAAGGCCCTCGGAGAAGGCGGTGGCTTCCTCGCTGGTCAGAGTGTGATCCAGGGAGGACAGATGGAAGCGGACAGTGAGGCACTTTTTATCTCCCAGGGATTCATCCTCGTAAAGGTCGATCAGCTCATAAGAGGAGAGGATGGGGCTGGCGAAGCGGTCGATCTCGGCGGCCAGCTTGGCATAGGTCTCCCTTTTATCCATCAACAGGTTCAGGTCCAGATCCACCGAGGGGAAGCGGGAGATTTCCTGATATTTTACCGGCTTGCGGTCCATGGAGGCCAGCGCTTCGAAATCGATCTCGGCGTAGACAATGTGAAGCTTTTTGTCGATATTGGCGGCGATTTCGGGAGCCAGCATGGAGAGATAGCCCACGGTTTTTCCTCCCACTGTAATCTCGGCGGCGTTGACCGGATGGGTCCAGTTCATCTCGGGGAAGGTCTTGCGGGTGAAGCCGGGATTTTGGTTGAGCAGTCCGGCGGTCAGAGTTGCAAGAACATCCCGCAGCTGGAGATAGAGAGTTTCTTCGCTCTGCTTGCGGTCGGCCAGCAGGATGCCCAGCATCCGTTTCTCAACGCAGAGGTTGTCGGTATCCAGCTGAGGAACTGTCCGTCCGATCTCGAAGATGCCGAAGGAGGATAAGGAACGGTTGGAGGAGGCGACTGACAGGAGGGTGGGGATCAGGCTGGTGCGTAGCTCGCTCTGCTCAGGGGAGAGGGCGTTGACGATGCGGACCTTTCCGGGAGCCTGAATGCCCGCTTCTTTATTGAAATGGTTGTCATTCCAGATATATGAATGGACTTCATGCAGCCCGCAGGTTTCGGCCAGCAGCAGCTTGGCCCGGTATTCCGCCTCATGGACGGGGGGCTGGACCACCGGAACAAGGGGATTGAGGGTGGAACGGGGGGTGATGTTGTTATAGCCGTGGATGCGGGTAATCTCCTCAATCAGATCCACCTTAATGGTCACATCCTTGGTGCTGCGCCAGGAGGGGACTGTCACGGTGTAGGTGCTTGCCTTTTCGGTTACGCCAAAGCCCAGGGAGGTGAGGATATGGACCACTTCCTCCGACGCGATGGGCTCGCCGATATATTTTTCAATATAGGAATGGGTGATCTCCAGGGTGACGGAGGGATATTTTTTTACATACAGATCGGTCAGGCGGGAGGTGATCTGAATGCCCGGATCAATCTCGGAAAGCAATTGGACAAACCGTCTGGAGGCGAGGTCACAGAGCTCGGGATCGATCATCTTTTCATACCGGGCGCTGGCCTCGGTGCGCAGACCCAGACGGGCGGAGGATTTGCGGGTGGTCACCCCGTCGAAATTGGCCGACTCCAAAAGGACGGAATCGGTTTCCTCACT
Organism: Bacillota bacterium; assembly: GCA_029776465.1. Classification (GTDB taxonomy): domain Bacteria; phylum Bacillota; class Clostridia; order Oscillospirales; family JAKOTC01; genus JAKOTC01. The sequence continues at coordinate 4,779 of JAKOTC010000234.1, read as the reverse complement.
GATTTCCGAATTGGCGCCGCCCATGATGCCGGCAATGGCAACGGGCTGACCGTCACTGCAGATCATCAGGGTTTCGGGGTCGATGGTGCGGGTGACGCCGTCCAGGGTGGTGAACTCGAAGGGCTTTTCAAAGTTTTTCACCGAGATGGCCCCCACCTTTTTCCGGTCGAAGGCGTGCATGGGCTGGCCCAGTTCCAGCATGACATAGTTGGTCAAGTCGGCCAGCAGGTTGATGCCCCGCATCCCGCAATAGAAGAGGCGGATCTGCATGGTAACGGGAGAGACCTTGACGGTGACATGGTCAATGGTCAGACCCACATAGCGATAGCACCGGTCGGGGTTTTCGATGGAAAGGGCAACTTCGGGCAGGCTGTCATAGACCGACAGATCCGCCAGCCCCGGCTTTTTCAGGGGGCGCCCGGTGATGGCGGCGATTTCACGGGCAAAGCCGTAATGGCACCAGAGGTCTGGACGGTTGGTGAGAGATTTGTTGTCAATCTCAAATACCACGTCGTCAATGGGGAGAAGTTCTTTGATGTCCACGCCCAGCGGGGTGTCGGGGGGCAGCTCCATCAGCCCGGAATGGTCGGCGGAAATGCCCAGCTCGTAAGCGGAGCAGCACATTCCTCTGCTTTCCACACCACAGAGCTTTACCGGCGAAATGGTGATTTCGCCCACCTGGGCGCCCAGCATGGCGAAGGGGATGATCATGCCCTCCCGGACATTGGGAGCGCCGCAGACGCAGTTCTGGATGCCCTTGTCTCCGGCGTCCAGCTCGACCTTGTGCAGTTTTTTGGATTTGGGGATATCCTCCACCTTCAAAACCTTGGCGGTCACGATGCCCCGGATGTCTTTGCCGTGTTCTTCGATGCCCTCCACTTCGGCGGTGGTAAGGGTGAGTTTATCGATCAGGTCAATCAGATCCACGCCTTTTAAATCAACGAAATCCGAGACCCAGTTCATAGATATTTTCATAAGCGATTCACCTCTTATCTTACTTGGTTCCGAACTGGGACAGGGCCTTCAGATTGCCGCTGTTCAGGGTTCGGATATCCTTGATGCCGTACCGCATCATAACCAGACGGGTCAGACCCAGCCCAAAGGCGAAGCCGGTGTATTTCTCGGGGTCCACGCCGCCCATGGTGAGGACATTGGGATGGATCATGCCGCAGGGCAGCAGTTCCACCCAGCCCGAATTCTTACAGGTGGGGCAGCCCTCTCCGCCGCAGATCAGGCAGCTGATGTCCAGTTCGAAACCGGGTTCGACGAAGGGGAAGAAGCCGGGACGGAGACGGACCTTGACCTCCCGCTTGAACACCTCGGTGAGCAGCAGCTTCATAAAGTAGACCAGGTTGGAGATGGAGACATCCTCGCCCACCATCATGCCCTCCATCTGGAGGAAGGTGTTTTCATGGGAGGCGTCCAGCGCTTCGTTGCGGAAGCAGCGGCCGGGGAAGAGCACCTTGCAGGGGGCGCCGTATTTGCGCAGGATGCGATTCTGAGCGGCAGAGGTGTGGGTCTTAAGCAATTGGCCGTTGTCCAGATAATAGGTGTCCTGCATATCTCGGGCGGGGTGGTGCTTGGGGATATTGACCGCTTCAAAGTTGTTATACTCGGTTTCCACCTCGTTACCGTCCTCGATGATAAAGCCCATACTGCGGAAAATATCCTCAATCTCCCGCTGGATGATGGTAACCGGGTGAAGGCTTCCCAGTTTCTCGGCCGCGGGCATGGTAAGGTCGACGGGCACGATTTTGGAGAGGGCCTCGGCACGGGCAGCCTCTTCGCAGGCCGTGATTTTTTCGCTGATGGCGTTTTCCATCTCGGCGCGCAGAAGGTTCAGCTGTTTGCCGGTCTCCTTCCGTTCCTCCTCGGGCAGGTTTTTGAGCCCTTTGAGGGCTTCGGTTAAAACGCCCTTTTTACCTAAAAACTCCACGCGCAGCTCGTTGAACTCGGATAGGGATTTGGCCTGAGCCATTTTTTCGGCAAAGGCTTTTTTCAGTTGCTCGGCTGTCGTTGACATATTCATTCCTCCATTTTGTTGCCACGGTTATAAAATAAAAAGCTCCATCCCAAAGGGACGAAGCAACGCTCGTGGTACCACCCAATTTTTCTACGGAGCTATAAACCCAACCGGTTTATAACCCTTATAGACTCTTCGCCTGTAACGGGGCCCAATCGTTTCGACCTTATCAATCGAACCGCTCCAAAGTGAACTTCAAAACAATCTCCCGGAGGCGCTTTTCAGCTTCCGCGCCCTCTCTGTGCCGCTTGGTTGTTCCTACTCTCTTTTTCACAGCGTTTAGGTATTCAGTTTTAAATGCTGAAAGATATTATCAAAGATATTATCATTATAATATCGCTTTCGATATTTTGTCAAGCATTCCGTTTTCTAATAAGGGATTTCAGATTTATTTTGTCCGGCTTGCTGCTCGCTACACAGAAAACATTTTATTTTTTAAACGGAAAGCACGGATGAAAAACATTCTTAAACGCTTATTGATAATTCGCCAGATACTGGTTTGCGCTGCGGCCCATCAGCGAAATCTGCCTGAGGGAGGGGGGAGAACCGGACATTATCAATACCAATCAAGGGTTGAGTGGAGACGATTTTCCTATCTTCTCCATTGAATATCCGGATGGATTTTGCTGTTCACTGTTATAAGTGATGAGAATTTCGGTGTCGCCGGCGGCAGCCAGATCTATGATCTGTTTGGCTGTTTTATCATATACCGGACGGCCTTCAAGATTTTAAATATCCTGAAAATATCAAAATTCCAGGAAGACTGCTGAATTAACAAATTATTTGCACCTGATAAAGGGGGTGTTAAATATTTACCATTAAAAGGTGAAAACTAAGGTGAAAACAGAAATGGAATTGGGTACTTTTTCTTAAAAATATTTAAAAATTTTAAAAACCCCCTTGATTTTTCTTGGATTGTGTTATAAAATACCATTAGCACTCAAAATGCCTAAGTGCTAAAAATGTTAATAAAACGATTTATATTATCAAAGGAGGAAGCAGTATGACAATTAAACCCTTAGCAGACCGCGTTGTCATCAAATTAGTTGAAGCCGAGGAGACCACCAAGAGCGGCATCATTCTGGCCGGTTCGGCAAAGGAAAAGCCCCAAGTGGCCGAAGTGATTGCTGTTGGTCCGGGCGGCATGGTGGACGGTAAAGAAGTCACCATGTATGTCAAGGTCGGCGATAAGGTGATCTCCAGTAAATATGCTGGAACCGAGGTAAAAGTGGACGGAAACGAGTACACAATCGTTCGTCAGTCTGACATCCTCGCGATTGTTGAATAATGCGAAGAAGGATAATAAGGAGGAAATAAGTAAATGGCAAAGCAGATTATTTTCGGCGAAGAAGCCAGAAAAGCCCTTCAGAGAGGCGTTGATCAGCTGGCTGATACCGTTAAGATTACCCTTGGTCCCCGCGGCCGCAATGTGGTGCTGGACAAGAAGTTCGGCGCACCCCTGATCACCAACGACGGTGTGACCATCGCAAAGGAAATCGAGCTGGATGATCCCTTTGAGAATATGGGTGCCCAACTGGTGAAAGAGGTTTCCACCAAGACCAACGACGTGGCCGGCGACGGTACCACCACCGCTACCCTGCTGGCTCAGGCCATTATCCGCGAGGGCATGAAGAATGTCACCGCAGGCGCCAACCCCATGCTTCTGAAGAAAGGTATTGCAAAGGCTGTTGACGCTGCTGTCGAGGGCATCAAGAAACTCTCCAGCAAAGTTTCCGGCACCGAGGATATCGCCCGTGTTGCCACCATCTCTGCTTCCGACGAGGTGATCGGTAAGCTGATCGCCGAGGCTATGGAGAAGGTTTCCTCAGATGGCGTTATCACCGTGGAAGAATCCAAGACTGCCGAGACCTATTCCGAGGTTGTCGAGGGTATGCAGTTTGACCGCGGCTATATCTCCCCCTACATGGTCACCGATACCGACAAGATGGAAGCAATTCTCGACGATCCCTACATTCTGATCACCGAGAAGAAGATTACTTCTGTTCAGGATATCCTGCCCCTGCTGGAGCAGATTGTTCAGGCCGGAAAGAAGCTGCTGATCATTGCCGAGGACATCGAGGGCGAGGCTCTGGCCACCCTGTTGGTCAACAAGCTGCGCGGCACCTTCATCTGCGTGGGCGTAAAGGCTCCCGGATTCGGCGATCGCCGCAAGGAAATGCTGCGTGACATCGCCATCCTCACCGGCGGCGAAGTTATCAGCGACGAGCTGGGTCTCGATCTGAAGGAGACCACTCTCAATCAGCTGGGCCGCGCCCGTCAGGTCAAGATCCAGAAGGAAAACACCATCATCATCGACGGTGCGGGTGATTCCGCCGAGATTAAGGCTCGCATTGCTCAGATTAAGTCTCAGATTGAAACCACTACCTCCGACTTCGACCGTGAAAAGCTGCAGGAGCGTCTTGCCAAGCTGTCCGGCGGTGTTGCTGTCATTAAGGTCGGCGCCGCTACCGAGGTAGAGATGAAGGAGAAGAAGCTCCGCATCGAAGACGCTCTGGCCGCAACCAAGGCTGCTGTGGAAGAGGGTATTGTCGCCGGCGGCGGCGTGGCTCTTCTCAATGCCTCAACTTATGTTGAGCAGCTGCTGAATACCACCGAGGGCGACGAGAACACCGGTGTCAAAATTGTCCTCAAGGTCCTTGAAGAGCCCATCCGTCAGATCGCTGCCAACGCCGGTCTGGAAGGCTCGGTCATCGCCAACAACATCCGGACCAGCGGCAAGGTTGGCTACGGCTTCG
>JAKOTC010000233.1 GCA_029776465.1 Bacillota bacterium | reverse complement strand
GAGCGATTCGGGCTTCCACGATGGCTTGTTCGTTTTTCGCCTCGTCGTATTCGCTGTTTTCAGAGAGGTCGCCAAAGGAAAGGGCAACCTTTATTTTTTCAGCAATGTCTCTGCGCTTCACAGTTTTTAAATATTCGAGCTCTTCCTCTAACTTTTGTTTACCTTCAAGTGTCAAAACTGTGGCTTTTTCCATGCGGTTTATCTCCTTTCGGATTATGGTAAATAGAATATTATTAACAATATGCTATATCTGTTTATTATATTATAACAGATTTTGAAAGTCAAGGGATTGCGAGCCCCTGAGCGGGGCGCTCTATACATGGAGCAGTCGGTTTAGTCATTCGCAGAGTCTTTTTCTTCCTTCACTATGGAGATGGAGAGTTCAGCCAGCTGCTTGGGATTGACGGGAGAAGGACATTCGGTCATCAGCTCGGCAGCGGTGGCCACTTTGGGGAAGGCGATGACATCCCGGATAGAATCTTTTCCGGCCATCAACATGACCAGCCGGTCAAGGCCGAAGGCCAGCCCGCCGTGCGGGGGAGCACCGAATTTAAAGGCATCGGTGAGGAATCCGAACTGGGCCTGCGCCTCTTCGGGAGAGAAGCCCAGCGCGGCGAACATTCGGCGCTGCAGCTCGGGGGAGTTGATACGGATGGAGCCGCCGCCGATCTCGGTGCCGTTGAGGATAATGTCATAAGCCTTCGCCCGGACACGTCCCGGATCGGTTTCGAGGTATTGAATATCCTCGTCAGCGGGATGAGTGAAGGGGTGATGCTTGGCCACATAACGATTTTCTTCTTCATCATATTCAAAGAGGGGGAAATCGGTGACCCAAAGGAGATTAAACTTGGTTTTATCGATCAGCCCGGCCTGTTTGGCCACCAGCAAGCGCAGGTTGCCCATGGCGCTTTGAACCTTTTCCAGATTGGCATGGGCGCCGATCAAAAGCAGGTCGCCGGTCTCGGCGCCGAGCGCCGAGCGGAAGGCCGCTTTGGCTTCCTCTGTGAGGAATTTTTCATAGGAACTGCTCTCACTGTCCGCAGTCCAGCGGGTAAAGGCCAGGCCGCCCAGACCGTTTTCCCTCACAAACTCGGTAAGCTTGTCAATCTCTTTGCGGGAGAAAGCGGAGGCCAGGCCTTTAGCGTTGATGCCGTAGACATTGGCCGATTCAAACACCTTGAAGCCGCAGTTTTTGGCAAGTTGGGTGAGATCGCAAAGCTCCATCGCAAAGCGGGTGTCCGGTTTATCCGAACCATACTGCCGCATGGCTTCGGCATAGGTCAGCCTGGGCAGGGGCAGAGAAATCTCCACGCCCAGCACCTTATGGAACAAGTCGGCCAGATATTGCTGAACCAGTCCCATCACGTCTTCCTGGTCCACAAAGGACATTTCCAGGTCAATCTGGGTGAATTCGGGCTGACGGTCGGCTCTGAGGTCCTCGTCCCGGAAGCAGCGGGCAATCTGGATATATCGGTCAAATCCCGCCAGCATGGAAAGCTGCTTATACAGCTGGGGAGACTGGGGAAGAGCGTAGAAACTGCCCGGATGGACACGGGAGGGAACCAGATAGTCCCTCGCGCCCTCGGGGGTGGATTTAATCAAAATGGGGGTTTCAATTTCAATAAACCCGTGATCATAGAAAAAGTTGCGGGTTTGACGGACAATCTCATGGCGCATCAGAACCGCATTTTGCATCTGCGGGCGGCGCAGGTCAAGATAGCGGTATTTTAAACGGAGATCCTCCCGGGCGTTCACTCCGTCGATGATCTCGAAGGGCGGGGTTTCACTTGTGGCCAGCACCTTCAGGGTGGTTACTTCCAACTCGATAGAACCGGTGGGCAGCTCGGGATTGACAGAAGAGCGGCGCCGCAGGGTCCCCGATGCGATAATCACATGCTCGCTGCGAAGGGCAAAGGCCTTATCGAAAATGTCCTTAGGGGTGTTTTGGTCAAAGGCCAGCTGGAGAATTCCGGTGCGGTCACGCAGGTCGACAAAAATCAGACTCCCCAAATCGCGCTGACGTGCCACCCAACCGGCAACGGTGATGGTTTTGCCGATATCGCTCTCTCTCAGTGTGCCTGCATAATCTGTGCGGCGAAGTGTCCCCATTGTTTCCATCTATGCTTCAATTCCTTTCGCGTTTTTCACAATTTTAATCAGTTCCTCCGCAGAGGCGATTTCGGACTGGGCGCTTTCCTTCATGTGGCGAAGGGACCATTTTCCGCTTTCCAGTTCGTTGTCGCCGAGAATCAGGGTATAGTCCATTCCGGCGGTGTTGGCGTATTTCATGGCGGCCTTCAAGCTACGCCCGGTTTGTTCCACCAGGCAGGAAAGATTCGCTTCACGCAGTTTTTGGGCAATTTTAGCTGCCTGAAGGGCAGCTTTGTCTCCCAGGGGCACGATATACACATCGGCTCGCGGCTCCTCCGGGAAGGGATACCCGATCTTCTCCAGCAGCAGCATCAACCGCTCCATCCCCATTCCAAAACCGAGAGCGGGGGTGAGCGGGCCGCCCAGTTCTTCTACCAGCCCGTCATATCGTCCGCCGGCAGCCACTGCCAGACGGGGACCGAGGGTGTCGGTTAAAAATTCAAACACGGTGCGGTTGTAATAGTCCAGCCCGCGAACCACCGAGGGATTGACTATATAGGAAATGCCCAGTTCGCTTAAGCAGGACTGAACGCCATGGAAGTGGTCCTTACAATCCTCGCAGAGAAAATCAATGGTTTTGGGTGCGCCGGCCCCGATCTTCTGGCACTCTTCCGACTTGCAGTCCAGAATCCGCATGGGGTTTTTGTCCAGACGGGCCAGACAGGTGGGGCAAAGGCTTTCTTTATGAGCGGTGAAGTAGTCCTTCAACGCTTTATGATACTCTGGCCGGCAGGCTTTGCAGCCGATGGAGTTGATCTCCAGTTCAACATTCTTCAATCCGAGGGTATCAAACAGCCGGGACAGGAAAGTAATGACCTCAGCGTCTGCCGTGTAGGAGGAGGCGCCGAACAGCTCGATACCGAACTGATGAAACTCCCGCAAACGGCCGGCCTGAGGCCTTCCG
>JAKOTC010000232.1 GCA_029776465.1 Bacillota bacterium | reverse complement strand
TCAGGACTTTTATGCCGTCATCACCGGAAAACCCTTCAAGCCCGCCTTGGATGTGATCTTTACCTTTTCCCTCATTCTACTTTTGATGACGTTGGTCTTTAAGCTGGGGGCGGCTCAGCGTTTCTGGCCGGTGCTGGTGCTGATGCCGGTGACCGCCGGGCTGAAGCTGGTAGCCGAACTGGTCGCCCATTCCTCCCTGGTTTATTTCTTCTTTGTCGTCTTTATCGGCGCCATGATGCTCTATCTGGTTCCCCGCATCTCCAGGCTTCGAATCCCCCCTAAAAAGCCCAAATGGGAACTTGACCCGGAATAAAATTTTTTCAACCAAAAAAGAGCCGGCAATCCATCGCTGATAAGCGAGGATTGCCGGTATTTTGATGTTCGCTTTTCGAGCCGCTATAAGAAGGATACAAAAACAAAAGAGACGATTTTGATCTCGTCTCCTTCGGTTTTATCAGTCAATCCTCGGCTATTTCTCAAGCGCAAAGGCCAGCCAGTTGTTTTTGGCTTCCTTGCGGAGGATTTGATAGCCCAGCTTCTCAGCGGCCTCGATAATCTCGGGACCGCGGAAATCGATGATGCCGGAGGTGATAAACACGCCGCCCGGCGCCAGATATTTTTCAATCTCGGGCAGAATGGCCAGAATCACATCGGCCACGATGTTGGCACAGATGATATTAAATTTTCCCTCATAGGCATCGGAGAGCCCGCCCTGGGTCACCTTGAATCGATCCTGCATCTGATTTAAGGCCACATTTTCGGCGCTGACCTTGACAGAGACCGGATCAATATCAAAGGCGCAGGCCTCCTCTGCCCCTAAAAGCAGGGCGCCGATGGAGAGGATGCCGCTTCCGGTGCCGATGTCCATCATCCGGTCGCCGGGATGCACAAAGTCCTCCAGCAGTTCCAGGCAGAGCTGGGTGCTTTCATGGGTGCCCGTGCCGAAGGCCATGCCGGGGTCAAGAGTTAAAACCTTATCCTCGGGGAGGGGCTCATAGGGCTCCCAGCAGGGAACGACCACAAAATGCTTTCCCACCCGAACCGGCTTATAATATTTTTTCCAGGCTTCGGCCCAATCCTTTTCATCCACCTGGCCGGTGGTGATATCGTAAACCACGCCCTCGGCATCCAGCCGCTCCTTCAAAAAGGCCAGTTCTTCGCCAACCGAGGCCTTAGGTTCAAGATAGATGTGAACCGCCCCGCGGGAACGGTCCTTCGCCAGCAGTTCCTCATCGATCAAACGGATGCCGGTGATCTGCTCGCAGACCTCCTCCATGTCGGTATAATCCTCGGTGTAGATGCCGCCGGGGGAGAGCATCACGGCCACCGCCTCAATGACAGGGAGATCGGGCGCTTCCGCCGCAACAGTAATTTCAAACCACTGATCCATAATATCCTTTCCCCGCCTTTCACAGAGAAAGGCGTTTTTTGTTTTTTGGTGACCAAAGAAGCGGACCCGGAGTCACCCGGATCCCCATATAAAAACCGCCTGCTCAAGCTTGAAGGGATTGCCATTAGACCCCGCCCAAAAAGTCCTTGAACTTCTCGCCGAACTTGCGGCGCTTTTCATAATTCTTGCCGTCGGTTTCCTTGTCAAACTGCCGGAGGATTTCCTTTTGTTTGTCGGTCAGCTTTTTGGGGATCTCCACAATAATCTTGACATAGAGGTCACCGTTTCCCTTCCCCCGCAGATGGGGAATACCCTTTTCACGTATGCGGAACACATCGCCCTGCTGAGTACCCTCGGGAATTTTCAGGCTGACCTTGCCGTCCAGGGTGGGAACGGTAACTTCGCTTCCCAGCGCAGCCTGAACAAAGGTGATGGGAATTTCGCACCGAAGGTCGGCTCCATCCCGCTCGAAAATGGGATGGGGACGAACGTCGATCACAATGTTTAAACTGCCCGCCGGACCGCCGTTGGCGCCCACGCTGCCTTCGTTTCTCAGGGTAATTACCTGACCCACATCCACACCGGCCGGGATGCTCACCTCCACCCTGTGGTTTTTGCGAACCCGTCCCATGCCGCCGCAAACCGAGCAGGGCTGATCGATGACCTGCCCCTTGCCCTGACATCTTGAGCAGGGCCGGGCGGTTTGAACCACGCCAAAGAGGGTTTGCTGGGTCACGCGAACCTGACCGGTACCTTTACAGTCGGGACAGGTATGAGGACTTGAGCCCTTTGCCGCACCGCTCCCCCCGCACTCGTGGCAGGTTTCGATCCGCTGATATTCCACTGTTTTTTTAACGCCCTTGGCCGCCTCTTCAAAGGAGAGCATCAGGCTGATTTGAATATCCTGCCCCCGCTGAGGACCGTTTTGCCGCTGGCGTCCACCGCCGCCAAAGCCAAAAAAGCTTTCGAAGATATCCCCCAGGTCGCCAAAATCGCCGAAGCCGCCAAAGCCCGCTCCGCCGGCTCCGCCGCCCGCTCCGAAATTGGGGTCGACGCCCGCATGGCCAAACTGGTCATAACGGCTTTTTTTGGCCGGGTCGGAGAGCACTTCATAGGCTTCGCCGATCTCTTTAAACTTAGCTTCCGCGGCTTTATCCCCCGGATTCAGGTCAGGGTGATATTGCTTTGCCAGCTTGCGGTAAGCTTTTTTTATCTCATCCTCAGAGGCGTTACGGCTGACACCGAGCACCTCATAATAATCCCGTTTTTCCGCCAACTTCGCTTCTCTCCTTTATGCCCATATACCCGGCTTCGGCGGGGCAATTTTCCAATTGCCCCGCCGCTGCCAGTGATCATTTTGCAGATTTATTTGTTGTCATCCACTTCGCGGAAGTCAGCATCCTTTACATTTTCACCGCCGGGCGCCTGGTAACCGGCCTGACCGGCTGCGTTGGGATCGCCCTGATTCGGGGCTGCCTGCTGGTAAATCCGGCTGGATACTTCATAGAATTTATTCTGAAGCTCTTCGGTGGCGGTTTTAATAGCAGGAATATCGCTGCCCTTCAAGGCTTCTTTCAAAGCATTGATCTTGGTTTCAAGGGCGCTCTTCTCATCCGCCGTGAGCTTGTCGCCCAATTCTTTCATGGTTTTCTCCGTCTGGTAAACCATCTGGTCGCCGGCATTGCGAACCTCGGCTTCCTCCCGGCGGGCTTTATCCTGAGCGGCGAACTGCTCAGCCTCTTTAACGGCTCTTTCGATATCATCCTTGCTCATATTGGTTGAGCTGGTGATGGTGATCTTCTGCTCTTTTCCGGTGCCCAGGTCCTTGGCGGATACGTTGACGATACCGTTGGCATCGATATCAAAGGTAACCTCGATCTGCGGAACGCCGCGGGGAGCCGGAGCAATGCCGTCCAGATGGAAGATACCGAGAGATTTGTTGTCCTTGGCCATCGGACGCTCGCCCTGAAGGACGTTGACCTCAACCGAGGTCTGACCGTCGGTAGCGGTGGAGAAAATCTGGCTGCGCTTAACCGGAATGGTGGTATTGCGCTCGATGATCTTGGTGCAAACGCCGCCCATTGTCTCAATACCCAGGGAAAGCGGGGTGACGTCCAGCAGCAGCAAGCCCTTCACGTCGCCGCCCAGCACGCCGCCCTGAATGGCAGCGCCCACTGTAACGCATTCGTCGGGGTTGATGCCCTTAAAGGGTTCTTTGCCGGTGAAGCTTCTCACGGCTTCCACAACTGCAGGGATACGGGTGGAACCGCCCACCAGAAGCACTTTATTAATATCGCTGACTTTCAGTCCGGCGTCGGCCAGCGCCTGTCTGACAGGCACCATGGTGGCCTCAACCAGATCAGCAGTCAGTTCGTTGAACTTCGCACGGGTCAAAGTCATATCCAGATGCTTGGGACCGTTGGCGTCGGCGGTGATGAAGGGCAGGTTGATGTTGGTGGTGGTAACGCCGGAAAGCTCGATCTTGGCCTTCTCCGCCGCTTCCTTCAGGCGCTGCATGGCCATCTTATCATTAGAGAGGTCAATGCCCTCGCTCTTCTTAAACTCGGCCAGCATCCAGTTGATGATCCGCTGGTCAAAGTCGTCGCCGCCCAGGTGGGTGTTACCGTTGGTGGCCAGCACTTCCTGAACGCCGTCGCCTATTTCGATAATGGAAACGTCGAAGGTACCGCCGCCCAGGTCATATACCATGATCTTCTGATCATTTTCCTTGTCGATTCCATAGGAAAGCGCTGCGGCGGTGGGCTCGTTGATGATACGCTTTACATCCAGGCCGGCAATTCTGCCCGCGTCTTTGGTGGCCTGACGCTGGGAGTCGTTAAAATAGGCCGGCACGGTGATGACCGCTTCGGTGACAGGCTGACCCAGGTAGGCCTCTGCGTCGGCCTTCAGCTTTTGCAGAATCATGGCCGAAATCTCTTGGGGAGTATAGGCCTTGTCATTAATGCGCACTTTGTAGTCGGTGCCCATCTGGCGCTTGATGGAGATAACGGTGCGTTCGGGGTTGGAAACCGCCTGACGTTTCGCCACCTGACCCACCATTCTCTCACCGGTTTTGGAAAAAGCCACTACAGAGGGAGTGGTTCTGGAACCCTCCGCATTGGGTATGACAACAGGTTCGCCGCCTTCCATAACGGCAACGCAGGAGTTGGTTGTACCCAGATCGATTCCGATAATTTTACCCATAAGATTAAGTGTCCTCCTAAATCAAAATTTACAACAGTTAAAACAGATTAATGATCGGTAAATAAACTAGTTGGCAGACTTCACCATGGCGTGGCGAATGACCTTGTCACCCATGACATAACCCTTTTGCATAACCTCTGCAATGCTGTTTTCAGGAAGGTTGTCGTCCTCAACATGCATAACGGCGTTGTGATACTGAGGGTCGAAGGGACTGCCGGGTTCGATTTCCATGCATCGGACTCCCAGCCCGGCGAATGCCTCCGTCAACTGTTTGTATGTCATTTCTACGCCTTTTTTCAAATCGGCTCCCGAAGCTGCGGCATCCAGTGCCCGCTCCAGATTATCCAGCGTGGGAAGCAGTTTGGCGACCGCACCCGCCGTAGCGTCGGAAAACATTTGTTCCTTTTCCTTCTGCGTGCGCTTTTTGAAGTTATCAAATTCGGCCGCCAGCCGCAGCATCTGATCTCTCAGACTGCCTGCCTCGTCCTGCGCAGCTTTCAGGGATTTAGCCAGCTCTGCATTTTCATTTTTGAGTTTTTCCATTTCTTCTTTTAAGGCCCCCAGCTCATCCTTCTGCTTTTTCTTCTTTGGGGGCGCCTCTCCGGCCGGATCGGCTTTTTTCTCCTCCTCCGGGGTATCGGGCACCTGGTCTTTTACTTTCTCATTCTGATTTGCCATAATGATCTCCAATCTAACAATTATTTTAAGCTGATCCCGCCCCCGCAGAATCTGCAGGTTGTCACCGGGATCAGCGTTCGGTTTCAATCACCGGTCCTTCATATCCGAAGCATTCTCCGACTTGGCGGAATCATCCGTCAATTGCTCCCGGCTGTTTTCCAGCATCCTGTTAATAGCCTTCGCAAAATACTCCAGCATGGGAATAATATGCTTATAATTCAGCCGCATGGGGCCGATGACCCCGATTCGCCCCTGCCCATATCCGGCAGTGACCACGGCCGAGCCTGTAAGGGGCGCCAAACCGCTTTCGCTTCCGATGGTAACGGAGAGCGGATCATGGACGGCATCCATCAAAACGGCAAGCTGATCCCGGTCGGACAAAAACCTCAACAGCTGAACCAGCTGATCCGACGCAAAGTCGGGCATCTCCAGCAGATTGGCCTCTCCATGGAGCGCAATCTGCTTTTCGGTTCCGGCCTCAGCCAGGTCATGCAAAGCCGAGAGGAAAGGGGAAAGCTCGATGAAATATTCACCGGTTCCCACCCCGATGGTCTGAATGAGGGCCGGAGTGATATCTGTGGTGGTGCGGCCCACCAGCAGACTGTTGGCCACCTGGATGAAACGCTGGACCATCTCAGATGTAACGGGAATATCGGTATAAAGCAGCCGGTTGCGAATATGGCCCGAACGGGTAACCAAAAGCAGGGTGTAAAGCTTGGAACCGATTTGCAAAACCTGAATGCAGGCGATGGGATCCACGCTTATCTGATTGGTGAAAGAAACAGCGGCGCAGCCTGTCAGATCGGCTACCACTTTTCCTGCCTGCTCGGCAATCCGATCGGCAGAGAGATTGGCCACAATTTCATCTATCTTTTTACGGTCGACCCCCGGACGTTTTTCACGAAAAAGCCAGTCGACATAGATCCGATAAGCCGCAGCGGTGGGTATACGTCCGGCAGAAGTATGGGGCTGCTCCAAAAGCCCTTTTTCCGCCAGTTCTGCCATTTCATTGCGAATGGTGGCTGAGGAAATGGTGTTCCCAAACCGGGCGGCCAGCACCTTGCTTCCGACCGGTTCACAAGTGTTGATATATTCCTCAACAATCGCGGTTAAAATCATCAATTTACGATCCAATGCTGACCCCTCCTCACTGCTAAAATCGTCTTTCTCTCTTGGATATCAATCTCAAAAACGGCTTGGTTAAGCCTTTTTATCACATTTCTACTTCCGGAGGTTTAGCACTTAATTGGTTTGAGTGCTAAATCTATATATAATTTAGCATTAATTTTGCGCCTTGTCAAGGTGGAGGCGGAATTTTTTTTAAAATTTTTGCCAGCAACCAAAGGGAAGAAAGCGAATCCTTTCCACGCTTTTTGAGGTCTCCTTGCCAAAAGAGGATAAAAAGGAATTATACACTATTTAAGTATCATGCCCGCACCGCCCCTGTTGATTCCAAATAGTTTTTGTGTTAAAATGAAGTATAGTTATGCAATTAATTAAACGATAAGGGGAATGATTATGGCAAAGGTGCGCCTGCTTTCCTACACGCCGGATCCTCAGCTGATTGTAGCCGCGGCCGCTCGGATGTGTTATGCGCCCGAAAAAGCAGATGTATTGATTGATAAATTGGCCGCCGACCCCGAGCAGACCGAAAAATACATTAAAATGCTGATGGAGCTTGGTCATGACAGCGTGGTGGAACATGTCAATTTCACCTTTGTCATTGAGGATGTTTCCCGCTCCCTGCTGGCCCAGCTGACCCGTCACCGCATCGCTTCCTACAGCGTGCGAAGCCAGCGGTATGTCTCCGAAAGCGCCTTTGGCTATATTACCCCGCCTGCCATTGCGGCAGATCCCGAGGCAAAGAAGGTTTTCGACGAGGCCATGGAAAACGCCCGCGCCAGTTATCAAAAGCTCTCGGAGATCCTGACAGAAGGGTATATCCGGGAGCAGGGCATTGATCCGTCCGATAAAAAGGCGGTCTCCGCCCTTCGCAAGCAGGCGGCAGAGGATGCCCGCTTTGTGCTTCCCAACGCCTGCGCCACCCAACTGGTGATGACCATGAATGTCCGCAGCTTATATAATTTCTTCGAGCACCGCTGCTGTTCCCGCGCCCAGTGGGAAATCCGCGAGCTGGCCAATCAGATGCTGGCGTTGGTAAAAGAGGTTGCCCCTCTGCTGTTTGCCCATTGCGGTCCCCCCTGTGTTCAGGGCCCCTGCCCCGAAGGAAAAATGTCCTGCGGAAGGGCGGCCGAGATGAAAGAGCGTTATGCAAATAAAAAGGACTGAGAAAATGAATAAGATTCGGCTGATTGTCTTTGAGGGAGCCGATGGGGCAGGCAAGGAAACCCAGTCCCGCCTGCTGGCGGAAAGGCTGGAAGCGGAAGGCGTCAAAATACGCTGGCTTTCCTTCCCTGATTATCAAAGCGAAAGCAGCGGTCCCGTGAAAATGTATCTGGGCGGCAAACTGGGGGAGAACCCCGACGACACGAACGCATACGCGGCCGCTTCATTTTTCGCAATTGACCGGTATATCTTCTGGCAGACCAAGTGGAAAAAGGACTTTGAAGGAGACGAGGTGTTTATCGCCAACCGCTATACCACCTCCAATATGCTCTTCCAAACGGCTAAACTGCCCAGGGAGGAACGCCCCGCTTTTTTAGAGTGGCTATCCGACCTGGAATATAATAAATTCGGATTGCCCCGTCCCGATTTGGTCTATTACCTGGATCTGCCCGCCGAGCTGAGCGCCGAGCTGACCGCCAGGCGGAGCGTAGCCCAGGACCAGCCGTTGGATATCCATGAAACCCATCTGAAGTATCAGAAGGACGTTATCCAAACCGCCCGGGAGCTGGCTCTCAACGAGGGCTGGGTCACGGTTCCCTGCTCAAAAAACGGCGTGTTGTTATCAAAAGAGGAAATTGCGGCAATAATATATAACGAATACTGTAATTTAAAACAAAGGACGACGAAATAACGTATGATTGAGTTCCGTCAGGTAACTCTGACCGATAGAGACTGGATTGTTCCCATGGTCAAAGCCAGCGGCGAAATGGGCTGCGAATACAGCTTTTCCAACATCTTTATGTGGAGCAGTCTCTACGCCACAAAAATTGCCCGAGCGGGCAACTTTCTCACCGCCGAGGAACGGGTTCACTGCCTTTCCTTCCTCTTCCCCGCAGGCACCGGCTCGGACGATGAGCTGAAGGATGTGTTATTGGAACTTCGGGAAACCGCCCGGCGGGAGGGCTGCCCCTTCCGGTTACATCGAATTTCGAGCGCGGGGATCAAGCGCCTGGATCGGATTTTCCCCGGCCAGTTCGAGCTGTACCCCAATCCGGCGGATTTTGACTATATCTATCGCCGGGATAATCTGGCCACGCTGGCCGGAAAAAAGTATCACGGAAAACGCAACCACATCGCCCGTTTTATGGACAGCTGTCCTGACTGGCAGTTTGAGCCCATCAACGAAAATAACGCCGCCGAATGCATTGCTTTGACCCGGGAATGGCTCAGCAGCCGGGAGGATCCGGACCCCATGCTGCTCACCGAACTGAGAGCTATTCATCTGGGTTTTGACCATTTTAAAGAGCTGAATCTAACCGGCGGCCTTCTCCGCTGCGGCGGCAAAGTCATTGCCTACACCTTTGGCGAACCCCTGAACGACAACACTTTTGTCACCCATGTTGAAAAAGCCACCCCGGATATTCAGGGGGCCTATCCCATGATCAACCGGGAATTTGCCGCCAATCTGCTGTCGGGCTATGAATGGATCAACCGGGAAGAGGACCTGGGGCTGGAAGGGTTGAGAAAGGCCAAGCAATCCTATCATCCCGATATTCTCTATGAAAAATATGTTGCGATCTTAAAAGAGGATCTGCCGCTGGTAAAAGCGCGGCAAAAACAGATGCTGCCGGCGGATCGTGATTCAAAATAAAAGCACTGCTTTTACTGTCAATCAAATGAGAATGGAAAAGATTTTTCTTCGGAAAGGGTGGATGTGCGATGAGCAAAATGGTATATGTTTTGTTGGCGGACGGTTTCGAAGAATTGGAAATGATCGCCCCTGTCGACATGCTGCGGAGAGCCGGCATTCAAACCGCTTTGGTTTATGTGGGAGATTCTCGGGAAAACAGCGCGGTTAGTGCGCGAAAAATTACGGTTAAGGCCGATATGGCGCTCAGTGAGTTGGACCTGGACAAAGCCGAGGCCATTTTCCTGCCCGGCGGGTCCCTGGGAGTGGAAAACCTCTCCCGCTCCGAAT
>JAKOTC010000231.1 GCA_029776465.1 Bacillota bacterium | reverse complement strand
TCTTAAAAGCCGTGGAAGCTTTGAAGTCTATGGGGCTGAATCCCGGTTTTCTCCATGCCGCTAATTCGGTAGCGGCTCTCACGCTCCCCGAAACCCGGCTGGACGGGGTTCGGGTAGGCTCTGCCCTGCTCGGCCGGTGTTTTGCCGCTCAGGCACACGGGCTGGAAAAGGTAGGCCGGTTGGAAGCAGAAATTCTCTGCCTGCGGGACCTGCCCAAAGGCCATTCCATCGGATATGGCGGGGTATATAAAACCAAACGCGATACCAAAGTAGCCGTCGTGGATGTGGGAAGCGCCGACGGTTTCTCCCTCCGCCGGGATCAAGACGGTTTCCGGGGGCTGGACTATGCTCTACAAGCCAAGCAGCTTATCAGCCGCTTTCTTCGCAACAAGCCCCTCACCTGCCAAGTCAACGGCAAAACCGCGCCGGTTTTGGGAAGGGTCAGCCTATGCTCGCTGACCATAGGAATCGAGGGCATCGACTGCAAACCGGGTGACAAAGTGATTTTTGAGGCCAATCCCCTTTTCTGCGGGGGATCGGAAAAGCGTTATGAATAGGCCGCTGGAAAAGGCGCTGTCCGATTTTGGGGCAAAATCAGCCAGCCGCTTTTTTATGCCCGGTCACAAAGGAACCGCTTTTTCCGATTTTCTGCCCGCCCTTCCCTTTGATGTCACCGAACTGAATGAGACCGGAAATTTATATCAGGCCGAGGGTGTCCTTGCGGATTCTCAGCAGGAAGCCGCCAAAGTGGTAGGGGTGCCCTCCCTTCTCTATTCGGCCGGCGGCAGCACCCTCTGCATACAGGCCCTATTGGCCGCTTTTTTCAAAGAGGGGGATCGGATTCTCCTGCCCCGCGCCAGCCACAAAGCGGCTTTGCATGCCATGGGCCTGCTGGGAATGGAACCGGTATGGGTTCCCTCTCCCTCCGGGCTCTGTGCCCCTACGGACACCGCCCGAATGGTTTATAAGATCAAGCATCATGAATGCGATGGCGTATTTGTCACTTCTCCCGATTATTACGGTATCTGTGCCGATATTAAAGCTCTTTCCGTCGCCTGTAAGGAAGCAGGGATTCCTTTGATTGTGGACTCGGCTCATGGGGCGCATCTCCCCCTGGCAGGGCTGCCCCATCCGATTGCGCTGGGAGCGGACGGAGCCTGTGTGAGCCTGCACAAAACCTTGCCGGCCCTGACGGGGGCCGCCGCCATTTATTTGGCCGACCCCGGCAAAACCGATCAGGTTCGCCATTGGATGTCGGTATTCGGCTCTTCCAGCCCCTCCTATCTAATCATGTTATCCATTGAGCGCTGCTTTGCCTATATGGACACCCCATCCGCCTTATCCGACTGGCAGCACCTTTCTAAACGTTGTGAGGAACTCCGAGGTATCAGCCAATTCCGGCTGCCCTCCACCGACGACCCCACCCGGCTGGTAGTCAATCTCTCCGGTTTGGATCCCGATCAAATCAAACAGCGGATGGAGGCGTGCCGCCTGATCCCCGAACTTCTGGACACTCAATCGGCTATTTTTATCCCTTCTCCCTTCAACTCTGAAGAAGACTTCAGCCGTTTGAAAACCTTTGTCCGCTCAATTGGTGAATTGAAAGGAGAACCGGAGGCAGCAGCCGTTCCGCCCATTCCTCCTTCTCTGCTTTCCCTGCGGGAGGCTCTTCTCTCTCCCAAAGAATCTGTTCCGATAGAACGGGCCGTGGGACGGATTTGCGCCGAGGTGGTCAGCGTATGCCCCCCTGCCACTGTTTTGCTGGCTCCCGGGGAAAAAATTGGGACAAATCTACTACAACTTTTTCACAGCTATGGTATTTTATCTGTAAATGTGATAATATAGAAGCAGAAAGAGAGAATCGGTTTTATTCATTTTTACATTGGAAAGGAGTATTTTGTATGAAATTAGTTCTCGCGATCGTCAGCAACGACGACAGCTCCTCGGTTCAGGCCGGCCTGACCAACGAAGGTTACTTTGTCACCAAACTCTCCACCACCGGAGGTTTCCTGAAAGCCGGAAACACTACTTTTTTAATCGGTACTGAAGATTCGGAAATTGATAAAATCATCAAAATCATTGAAAAATACAGTCAGAAGCGCAAAACCGTTCTGCCCAGCTCGATGCCTACCACCACCTATGCGGGTGCTCCTATCAGCGGCGGACCTTCCCTGGTTGAGGTTACGGTGGGCGGCGCCACGGTTTTCGTCCTGAATGTCGAGCGTTTCGAAAAAATGTAACATATCCAGATAAAATTTACTTATCCGGCAGCTGAAAGGCCGCCGGACAGTTATGAAAGGAAGGGTTATATCACCTCGGTGATATAAAGGGCGTATGCGGTGGAATTTTGCATCCAATGCGAAAACACTGGCGGCTTTGGAGGGATATTTATCCTC
The DNA here is from genome assembly GCA_029776465.1 of Bacillota bacterium. GTDB lineage: Bacteria > Bacillota > Clostridia > Oscillospirales > JAKOTC01 > JAKOTC01. The sequence continues at coordinate 3,143 of JAKOTC010000231.1, read as the reverse complement.
CGGCCGCTTTCCACATGCACTGCTGCTGTGCGGTGAGGACGGAACGGGAAAGGGTGCTCTCGCCCTCCGAATCGCCATGGCGCTTTGCTGCACTGCCCCTGTGGCCGACCGTCCCTGCGGCGTTTGTTCCCATTGTTATAAAATTTTGCACGGCATTCATCCGGACCTCTCCGTGTACGGCGAAGCCAAAGGGACCCGTTCCTTTCATGTTGAACAAATCCGTCAGTTGATTGAGGATTTGTATATCCGCCCGAACGAAGCATCCTGCAGGGTGTTCATCTTGAAAAACTGTGAAAATTTAACCGACAGTGCCGCCAACGCTCTTCTGAAAGCCCTGGAAGAACCCCCTGCCAGCACCTTTTTCATTCTCACCGCTCCCTCAAAAGACAAACTGCTTCCCACCATTTTATCCCGCGTCACCGCTTTTACTCTGCTGCCTCCATCCATAGAGGAAGCCCTGCCTTACATTCAAAAGGCTTCCGGATGCGACGAACCCGCTGCCCGCAACGCCGCCGGTCTTTTTGGCGGAAATATCGGCAAGGCGGTGGCCTTTCTCACCGATGAATCCCTGCAAAAGAAATATCAGCAATCCCAGGAGATTTTTAAGGCATTGGGGGATAAAAACCCCGCCTCCCTTTCTCTGGCTCTCCTTCCTTTTGAAAAGCAGGAACGAACCGAACTGACCTCTTTCTTAGACCTGCTGGTCGAAGAGCTGGGACGGATTTTACACAGTCAGATGACCGGCGGGGAGGATCCCGGCATTCCGGGATTCGCTCCCTCTGATTACAATCGTGCCCGCCAGATTATTTTAGATACTGCCGATCGGTTGAGGCGAAATGCCTCCATAACCCCTGCGCTCAGCTTGATGGCGGCAAAGCTGAGAAGCATCTAGCAAAAAATAAATATCCAGTCACCATAGATTTAAAGAAAAAATATAAATTTTATATAGATTGAGAGGAACTCAAAAATATGCCCTATTACGCCGGAGTCCGGTTTAAAAATGCCGGTAAGGTTTATCACTTTCTTGTGGAAGATTTGCAAGTTGCCCTGGGAGACAAAGTAATCGTTGAAACCTCCCGCGGCATTGAATGCGGTGATGTTGTCACTGAAATGAGATATTTTGAAGAGGGGGAGGACGTTCACGCCACCAAAAAGGTTCTCCGCCTTGCCACTGCCGACGATATCAAGCGGGAGCAGGAAAACCGCCATAAGGAGGAAGAGGCTTTCCGCATCTGTCAGAAAAAAATTGAAGCCCATCATCTGGAAATGAATCTAATTGATGTGGCCTACACCTTTGACGGAAGCAAAATTCTCTTCTATTTCACCGCCGATGGGCGGGTGGACTTCCGCGAGCTGGTCAAGGATCTGGCCTCGGTATTCCGCACCCGGATTGAATTGCGCCAGGTAGGCGTGCGGGACGAAGCTAAAATCCTGGGCGGATTCGGCATCTGCGGCAACCCCTTCTGCTGCGCCACCTTTTTAAACGAATTCCAGCCCGTATCCATTAAGATGGCCAAGGAGCAGGGGCTCTCCATGAACCCCACCAAAATTTCAGGCGCCTGCGGCCGTCTGATGTGCTGCCTTAAATACGAACAAAACGTTTATGAAGACTTTAACAAAATCACGCCTCGGGTAGACTCCATCGTACAGACGCCGGAGGGAACCGGCACAGTGATGGAAGCCAACCTGTTGACCGGTCGGTTGGTGATCCGGTTGGATAAAAACCGGGACGGAGCGCCAAAGCCCTTTAACCGCAATGAAGTCAAGCTGGTCAAGGAAGCTGCCAAAGACGATTCCATTCCGGAAGAATTGAAGGCTCTGGAATAAAATCTGCCTGTTAATGCGCATTGGGATGGCAGGCAGTTTCCAAACCCTTGATTTTTTCCTGTGATCGTGTTACAATAGGTTTATTAAATAAAGGAGGTAACCACGCATGGCCTATAAAATTACTGACGCTTGCATCAGCTGCGGCGCCTGCGAAAGTGAATGCCCGGTTTCCTGCATCAAAGCCGGAGACGGTCTGTATGTCATTGACGAAAACGAGTGCATTGAGTGCGGCGCCTGCGCCGGAGTCTGCCCCGTTGACGCACCGAAACCCCAGTAAGCTTGTTTTCGCCCCGGCGTTTACATCCAAGCTTTGAACAGGTTACATAAGGTGTAATACTAATTTCCTATAAATCGAGATTAGTACAAAGAAAAAGCGGCGTTATCGTCCGCTTTTTTAATTGAAACAAACCGGATACCAAAGGATGTGAATTCATGGAAAAATACCCTTTGTCCCCTCAGGTGGAAAGTTTAGGCGGCGGATGTTATGCCGCCATTTCTGAGGAACACCGATTTGGGACCGATGCCTTCCTTCTGTCTGATTTCGCCAATCCGGAGAAGGATACTAAAGCCGCCGATCTGGGCACAGGATGCGGCATCATCCCCCTGCTTTGGCATCGCAGACGGCTTTGCAGCTCGATTGTGGGACTGGAGATCCGCCCGGAGGGTGCCGAGCTGGCTCGGCAAAGCGTTGCGCTCTCGAACGCAGAAGACCGAATTTCCATCCTTTGCGGTGACTTAAAAGAGCATCGATCCCTGTTTCCCGCCGCTTCTTTTGACCTTGTTGCCTGTAACCCTCCCTACAAAATGAAGGGAACCGGCATTCCCTCTGCCACCGAAGCGGCCCTTACCGCCCGGCATGAGCATACCTGCACCCTGGATGATGTGTGCAAGGCGGCCGCCTATATGCTTCGCTTTGGCGGCAGGTTTGTCCTCTGCCACCGTCCGGAGCGGCTGACCGATATTTTATGCACTTTGAGGGAAAACGCACTAGAACCTAAAAAAGTAAGATTTGTAATGCAGCGGCCGGATAAAGCTCCCTGGCTGGTGCTGGTGGAAGGCAAACGATTTGCCAAAAACGGTCTTATCGTTTTGCCTCCGCTGTATATGGAAGATGAAAACGGTTTAAAAACCAAAGAGCTGCAAAAAATATATAAGGGATGGGATGAAACTTGAACGGAACCCTTTGGGTGGTTGCCACCCCTATCGGAAATCTCGGCGATCTTTCTCCCCGCGCGTTAAAAGCGCTGGAAGAAGCCGATTTTATCGCTGCCGAAGATACCAGGGTCACCTTAAAATTACTCTCCCATTTTCAAATA